>JBFMEJ010000385.1:0-2128 GCA_040753275.1 Bacillota bacterium | reverse complement strand
ACAGACTTTTCATCAAAAATACGTCAAAAAAAGAAAAACCGCCTTCCCATGAAAACTTTGGCAAGGCGGCTTTCCGCCGGGGTTTAGAAACCCAGTATTTTCCGGAGTTTCTTGGCCTGGGCCCGGCTGACGGGAACCTCGCTGTTTTCTTTATCTTCGACGACCAGGTTATAGGTGCCGTTAAAAAAGGGGACGATCTCTTTCACTTTATGCAGGTTTACCAGGTAACAACGGTGCGTCCGGAAGAAAATGGCCGGATTCAGGCGGCTTTCCAGTTCTTTTAAGGTAAACCGGGTGGGCAGTTTCTCTCCGAAAATTTTCAGATAAACGTAATCCTGCTCGGTAAAAGCGTAAAAGATATCCGATTCGGCCACCAGAACGGTTTTCCCCTGCCTTTCGGCCGGGAGCCGGTCAATTCTGATCGGGGCGAGGCCGTTTGTAGCACCATTGCCGGAAACCCCTTCGCTTTCCGCTCCGGCGGCCGCCTCGGCGGCAACCGGAGCAGTTTCCTGAACCAGCTTCCAGACCTTTTCCACCGCCCTTTTCAAGCGGTTGACTTCGATCGGCTTTAAAAGATAATCTACGGCATCCACGTCAAAAGCTTTCACGGCATATTCGTCATAAGCGGTTACAAAAATCACGTAAGGCCGGCGGGGCAGTTCCTGGATGGCCGCTCCCAGTTCCAGGCCGTTCATGCCAGGCATGGAGATATCCAAAAACAATACCTGGTAGTCCAGGGCTTTAATTAACGTCAGGGCTTCCTGGGCATTCGTGGCCTCGCCGACAATCTCCAGGTTGTCAAATCCATTCAGCGCGTAGCGCAATTCCTGACGGGCCGGATATTCATCGTCGACAATTAACGCTTTTAATTTCACGCCTGCGCCTCCTCTCGACTTACGGCTCTCATGATCAGCGGCACCCTCACGTAGACTGACGTCCCGGCACCGGGCGCGCTGACTATTTTCAGGCCGTAATCTTCCCCAAACAAACCTTTCAAGCGCTCGTGCACATTGCTTAAACCTACGCCGTTCCCGGAGCCGACGCCGGGTTTTAAAATCTCCGGCAGTCTTTTGGCCTCGATCCCCACCCCGTCGTCGCGAATGGCAATCAACATTTCGCCGTCGGCCGGACGGGCCGTAATCTGCACCGTACCCGGACCGGGTTTGGGCAGGATACCGTGCTTTATGGCGTTCTCCACCAGGGGCTGGATGGTTAACACGGGAACCTGGTAGGCCAGCAGCGATTCGTCAATGTCACGTACGATGCGCAGCTTATCGCGAAAGCGCGCCTTTTCCAGAATGAGATACGTGTTTAGATATTCGATTTCTTCTTTCAGGCTGTTAAAACGCCCGTGCCTTTTCAAGGCGTAGCGGAAAAAACTGGCCAGGCGGATTAAGAGGCGGCGGGCCGTTTCCGGGTTGGTCCGGCTGAACATGATAATGGTATTTAAAGTATTAAAGAGAAAGTGGGGGTTGATTTGCGCCTGCAGGGCGTCCAGTTCCGCCTTGGTCACCAGCTGCACCTGCCGGTCCAGCTCGGCCAGTTCCATTTGAATCCCCAGCAACTGGGTGATCCCCACGGCCAGTTTAATCACCCCTTCCGGGACTTCACCCTGCCCTGTCTGGTAGAGCTTAAGCGCGCCCACAACTTCTCCCTTGCATTTCAAAGGGGCAATGACCGCCGATTCCAGCGGGCAATGGCGGACCGGGCACTGCAGGTCCCGGCTGTTTCGGATGACCTTGAGCTGTCCGGTGGCCAGGGTCTCCTGGGTTGCTTTGGTTAAAATAGGGCTGCCGGCTTTATGGTGATCGGCCCCCGCCCCGATGTAACCCAGCACGCGCTCTTTGTCCGTGATTGCCACGGCGGCCACATCCGCGATTTTTTGAATTATTTCCACCGTTTTGGCGGCGGTTTCTTCATTTAATCCCCGGCGCAGGTAAGGCAGGGTTTCGTTGGCAATTTGCAGGGTGAAATCCAGGGGATGTTGCTCGGCCTTCAAGTACAAAGGCCTGTTCCGGTGGATAAACTCCCCGACCAGAAAAGCGGAAAGGGCGTTGACCAGAAAAACAATGGCGGCGTTTTGCCAGGTTTCCGCCCTCCAAAGGAGCAACAAAACCAAAGCGGCCAA
>JBFMEJ010000384.1:0-2132 GCA_040753275.1 Bacillota bacterium | reverse complement strand
CACGGAAAAGTGCAGGCCAGCGCTTCCGCCGCCGTGGCCGGGATTACCGCCTGCCGGGGGATTGCCCCCCTGCTGGTGCCGAAGCAGGACTTTCAATTCGGCGCCCGGTACACCCTGAAATACGGCGACCCCGTCTACCCGGGGAACTTCGGCGCCCTGGCCTTAGGCGGTCGGGGGGCGGACGTTTACCGCCATAATCTCATCTATGGCTACGGCGGAAAGGTATCTGTGGGGGATCTGGTTATGACCGAGCCGGGCAACATGAGCGGGCCGACCCAGGGGATCGATGAGCGCCTGGCCCGCTGCCGCCGCAACTGTACGGTGGACAATTTCGAGCCGGGCTGCCCGAAAATCCTGATCATCCCCGTTTATATTCCCGACGGCTCCCTGCACGGGCGAGATGAAGTAGAGGTAGCAGGCTTTTCGGCCTTTTTGGTCGACCGGGCGGATTCCCAACGGGACGAAATTCACGGCTATTTCATCAGTGCCACCGTTCCGGGAGAGGCCGATCTTACCCAGCCGCCCGGATACGGTCTGTATGCAGTCAAGCTGCTGGAATAAAAAGCAGGAGGCGGGTTCTTTGCGCTGGAAGGTCAACCTGTTCTTAATCCTGGCCCTGCTTTGCGGGCTGGCGGCGGCTTACGGCGTATACAGCTACCTGCGGGAGGTGAAGGCCGCCTATCAAAATGCCGGTGATTTCCGGCCGGTTGTTTTGGCCCGGGAGAAGATCCCGCCCCAGACTAAAATTACGGAGAACATGCTCGAGATCCGGGAAATGCCCCGGAAATACGTCCACGAGCAGGCGGTGGCCCGGCAGGAAGAGGCCGTAGGAAAAATTGCCACCTCGGTCATCTACCCCGGGGAGCAAATTTTGAAGGGGAAAATCGCCGGACCCAAGGACTCTTCCCAGGGGCTAGCTTTTCAGGTGAGCCCCGGGAAAAGGGCGGCCACCATTGCCGTCAACGACGTTTCCGGTGTGGCCGGTTTGCTGCGGCCAGGGGACAAAGTGGATGTGGTGGGTACGGTGGACGTTCCGGCGGGCAGCGCAAGGATCACCGTTACCTCCCTGCTGATCCAGAACATCAGCGTCCTTGCCGTCAACCAGTCTTACGGTTTAAATTTAACCCCGGCTCAGAATAACAATAAAAACGGCCAGACCCAAACGGTAACCCTGGAAGTTGCGCCCGACCAGGCCCAGACGCTGATCCTGGCCGCCGAAAGGGGTTCCGTCCGTCTTCTGCTGCGGGTGCCCGGAGACGAAGCTCAGGTTGCGGTTCCTTCGACCAGGCTGGAAAACCTTGTCCGATAATAATTTGTTCATTTGCTGATTAAGGGAGGTGAGTTCCTTGGAGGCGGTCAAAGTTTTAATTGCTGACGACATCGCCGGCACCAGGGAGGACATCAAAAGGCTCCTTTATTTTGAAGAGGACATTAAGGTGGTCGGGGAAGCGGCCGACGGCGAGGAAGCCCTGCAGCTGACCGAAACCTTAAAACCGGACGTCATTTTAATGGACATCAATATGCCCCGGATGGACGGCATCCAGGCGGCGGAGGCCGTTTCGACGCAGTATCCCGAAGTGGCCGTGGTCATTATTTCCATTCAGGGTGAACAGGAATACCTGCGCAAAGCCATGGCCGCCGGGGCGCGGGATTACCTGGTGAAACCGTTCAGCAGCAGCGAGCTGGCCGATACCATCCGGAGGGCCAGCAGTTTTCAGAAAAAAAGGCAGTTTTCGCTTACCGGCCGGCCGGGCGACGGTTTTGTTCCCCAGCCGGTCCGCCATCCCGGCAAAGTGATCACCTTCTTTTGCACCAAGGGCGGGGTGGGGCGGACTACCCTGGCCTGCAACCTGGCGGTGGCCCTGGCCCAGGAAAGGGGCCGGAAGGTGGTGCTGGTCGATCTGGATCTGCCGGGCGGGGACGCGGCGGTGTTTCTGAATATAACCACCCAGGGGAGCCTTGCCGAACTGGCCCAGGAGCAAGATTACACCGACCCGTCCCTGCTGGAAAGTTATCTTGCCCCCCATTTTTCGGGCGTCAAGGTTTTGCTTTCCCCGGCCAATCCCGAACGGGCGGAAGCGGTGGAAGCCCGGCAGGAGGCGGAAATCCTGGAGATTTTAAAGAAAAATTAC
>JBFMEJ010000383.1:0-2136 GCA_040753275.1 Bacillota bacterium | reverse complement strand
CCGGCCTGCCGAAAGGCGCCATGGCGCTGCACCGCAACCTCGTTGCCAATACCTTGCAGATCCGCGCCTGGATCCACGATCTGAAAGAAGCAGGAGAGATCGTGCTGGGGGCCATCCCTTTGTTCCATGTCTACGGGCTGGTCACGGTGCTTAACTTCGGGATCGCCTCCGGTTCCACCCTCGTCCTGCTGCCCGATCCCAGGGACATCAACAACCTGTTCCACGCCATTCAGCGCCACCGCCCCACCATCTTTCCGGGCGTGCCGACCCTGTACAACGCCATCAACAACCACCCGCAGGTGAAGCAATTTGACCTGCGGAGCATCCGGGCCTGCATCAGCGGCTCGGCGCCTTTAATGGCGGAAACCCAGAAAACGTTCGAAGCGCTGACGGGGGCGGCTCTGCGGGAGGGTTACGGTCTTTCGGAGGCGCCCACGGCCACCCACTGCAACACCCTTTCCGGCGAAAACCGTTACGGTTCCATCGGCCTGCCCTTTCCCGATGTCGACTGCCGGATTATCAGCCCGGAAGACGGGGTCACCGAATTGCCCCCCGGTGAAGTGGGCGAACTGGTCATTAAAGGGCCGCAGGTATTTGCCGGCTACTGGAACATGCCCGCGGAAACAATGGCCGTGCTGAAAGATGGCTGGCTCTACACCGGCGACCTGGCGAAAATGGACGAAGACGGCTATTTCTACATTGTGGACCGGAAAAAGGAAATGATCATCGCCGGCGGCTACAATATTTACCCCCGGGAAATTGAGGAAGTGATCAAGAACCATCCCAAGGTTCTGGAGGTGGCGGCCGGCGGCATCCCCGATCCCTACCGCGGGGAGACCGTCAAAGTGTGGGTAGTGCCGAAGCCCGGCGAAACTTTGGCCGCCGAAGAGATCCGGGAATACTGCAAGGATAAGCTGGCCAAATTTAAAGTGCCCACCCACGTGGAGTTCCGCAGCGAGCTGCCCAAGACCGGCGTCGGCAAGATCTTGCGGCGGGTCCTGGTGGATGAGGAGAAAAGCCGGCAGAATGTAGGAATTGGGAATTAGGAATTGGGAATTAGGGGGTAAAAGTCCTTCTTGGTTACGACATTTTCATTTTTTATGGCGGGAACGTAAGTTCATCCCATGAAATTTTCTTTTTTCTGTCCTCCGAATATGGAATAATGAGGTATCCTGGCTTAAGAACTGAAAGCTGGCTCTGAATCTCGATACCTATATTCTCTTTATCCTCTGTGGCTAAATTTAAATCATCCTTTTGCAAACAGTTAACATGTGGTATAATCGAGAAAAAAATTTGGGGAGGGGATTTTCCTTGAATTTATTGATCATGGGCCCCCCGGGAGCGGGCAAGGGAACCCAGGCCGAGGTGCTGGTCAAAGAGCTGCAGATTACTCATATTTCCACCGGGGACATGTTCCGCAACGCCATCAAGGAAGGCACCGAAATGGGTAAAAAGGCCAAGGAATATATGGACCGGGGCGAGCTTGTGCCCGACGAAGTGGTGGTTGGGATGGTGAAGGACCGCCTCTCGCAGCCGGACTGCGCAAAAGGATTTTTGCTGGACGGCTTTCCCCGGACGCTGCCGCAGGCCCGGGCGCTGGACGAAACCTTGCAGTCCATGGGCATCAAACTGGATGGCGTCATCAACATCGACGTGCCCCGGGAGAGGCTGATGGCCCGGCTGACCGGCCGGCGGGTTTGCAAAAACTGCGGGGCCAGCTACCACATTCTCTTTAATCCGCCGCAAACGCCCGGAAAGTGCAACGCCTGCGGCGGCGAGCTGTACCAGCGCAGCGACGACAACGAAGAAGCCGTAGCCAACCGGCTGGACGTTTACGAAGCGCAGACGCAGCCGCTTATTGAGTATTATCAAGAAAAAGGCCTGCTGAAGAATATCAACGGCGACCAGGAAATCAGCAAAGTGCTGGCGGACATCCTGACAAGTCTGAAGTGAAGCAAAGGGCAAAAAGGTTTTCAAAGCGAGGCCTTCTTTTTTGTATACCGGACTGGCGGAGATTTATGATTACCTGGTTGCCGGAGTAGACTTTGAAGCCTGGATTGACTACCTGGAGCAAATCTTAAAAAAGTTTAATTACCAGCCGGCGACGGTGGCCGACCTGGCCTGCGGAACGGGCAA
>JBFMEJ010000382.1:0-2139 GCA_040753275.1 Bacillota bacterium | reverse complement strand
GGCATTGTTGCTGCCGCAGCAGTTTGCAGACCGGGCGACAGTAATCCACACCCTGGTTACCCGGCCGGGGGGGATAGTAGCAGCCAATCCCCTGGCCCCGGTAGCGCCGGTTAATGCCGCCCGCCTGGTAAGCGAACTGACGGTTGACGGTGCAAAAGAGAAAATAGGGGTGGTTTTAAGGTCCTGCGAAGTCAGGGCTCTGGTAGAATTGACGAAGCTGCGGCAGGCCAGCCTGGATAACCTGTTAATTATTGGGGTAGACTGTGTTGGCACTTTTGAGCCGGTAGACTACCGGATGCTTTTGAATGGCGGGAAGTTTGATTTTGCTTCCTGGTTGCAAAAGGCGGCGGCCGGCCAGCCGGCGGATGTGGATGGTCTTAAAATTAGAAGGGCGTGTACCATGTGTGACGAGATTGTGCCAGGACGGGCTCACTTTTCCATTGGTTGGGTCGGAAGCGACCCTTCGCAGGAACTGGTAATTGAAGGTGGCAGTGAACTGCCGGCAGAAAAATTCGGTCTTTCTCTAAGGGAAGGCTTGCCGGGCCGGGAAAAGTTGATTGGCGAGTTAAAGGCGCAGAAAGCGGCGCAGCGGGAGGCGCTGTGCGCTGAATTCAGCCAAAAGGTGAATACAGCCGGGGCGTTTTTACGTGAGTTAGGCGCCTGTTTGCGCTGTTATAACTGCCGGGCGGCCTGCCCTTTGTGCGTGTGTCAGGAGTGCATTTTCATCAGCCCGCTTTTTAAACATGATCTGGAAAGATACTTAGAGCGGGCAAATATCAGGGCTTTGGTGGAAATGCCGGCCGATACGGCGCTCTTTCATCTCACCCGCCTGGTCCATGTGGGCTTGAGTTGTGTAGGGTGCGGCCAGTGCGAAACTGCTTGCCCAGGCAGGCTGCCGCTTAGTGTTATGTTCCGCACAGTTGGCCGGAAGGTGCAGCAAATCTTTGATTATGTGCCGGGCCGGAGCGTAGAAGAAAAGCTCCCGCTGGTTACTTATAAGATGGCGGAGCTTGAGCCTCAGTAAAGGGCTGTCGAAATTTGGACGGCTCAACATAAACCAATAAAAAAAGGGGGGGTTTCGATGGCGGTTGGGAAAGTTGGAACAGCCTCAAAGACGCTGGTGCAGGTGAAGAAGGAGGAGATGCCTGGCTTTATCGGCCAGCTTCTAAAGGAGTACCTGGTAATCGGCCCTGTGGCCAAGGAAGGCAGTTATGTTTTTACCTGGATTGAAACGCCGGCGGAAGTGTGTATGGAGTATGACACTACCGTTCTTCCGCCGAAGAAGATGTTCCATCCGCCGCTCCAAACCATGTTTTCGTTTAATGGAGAGGGGATGACAGCTGCGGAAGAGCCTGAGCGGAGGCAGATCGGGCGTGAATTGTGGGGTGCTGAGGGGTTAAGGACAGAGGTTCCCGAAAAAAGAGCGCTTCTTTTTGCCGTTCACCCCTGTGATGTAAATTCATTCTTGATTTTAGACAGAGTCTACGGGGGGGAATTTGCAGACCCTTATTATTTAACGCACAGGGAAAATACGCTGGTTATCGGGTTGAACTGTACGGAAGTCAGGGAGAATTGCTTCTGCCAGTCTTTTGAAACCGGTCCGGATTTGAAAGAGGGATACGACCTGTTGCTTACTGATTTGGGAGAAGAATACTTAATTGAAACGGGGAGTGCGGAAGGGGAGGAAATTTTAGCTGGCCTGGAACTTTCACCGGCGCCGCGGGTACTGCTTCTGGAAAAAGAAAAGCGACTGGACGAAGCCCGGCGGTCTTTTAAAAAACATCTGTGCCAGGAAGGGTTGGAAAAGGTTTTGCAGGAAAAATTTTATGATCACCTCTGGGAAGAACTTGGCGAGAAGTGTTTTGGCTGCGGCTCCTGCACCACGGTTTGCCCCACCTGTTTTTGTTACAGCGTGGTGGATCAGCTCGACTTGACCCTTAGAAACGGCTGGCGGGAGCGGGTGTGGGATTCCTGCCTGCTCTTGGAGTATGCTGCTGTTGCCTTGGGAGGGAATTTCCGGCCGGAGCGCAGTGCCCGGATCAAACAGCGGCTTTACCATAAACTTGCTTATTTTGCCGAACAGTTTGGTACTGTCGGCTGTGTCGGCTGCGGGCGCTGTATTACAAACTGTATCGTGAA
>JBFMEJ010000381.1:0-2145 GCA_040753275.1 Bacillota bacterium | reverse complement strand
AGGCGCCGTTCCCATTCCCGCGAACAACCGGCTCACTCCGGAAGAATATACTTACATGCTTAACGACAGCCGGGCGAAAGTTCTGGTCATCCCCGAAAGCATGCTGGAAATGGCCGAACGGATCAAACCAGAGCTGCGTTTTGTAAAACACGTGGTTATTCAGGGCGCTCAGCCGGCCGGTTACCTGTCTTTAGCGGAATTACTGGCCGGCGCTTCTCCCGAGTTAACCCCCGCCGAAACAAGCAAAGACGATATGGCCTTCTGGCTTTACAGCTCGGGAAGTACGGGAATGCCCAAAGGAGTTGTGCACCTTCACCACGACTGGATCTACTGTTGTGAACTTTACGCCGGGCCGGTCCTGGGAGTTGGCCCAGACGACATCTCAATTTCCGTCTCCAAACTTTTTCACGCCTACGGGCTCGGCAACGGCCTGATGTTCCCCTTCCGGGTGGGGGGAGCTACGGTGCTCTACCCTGACGTTCCGCGACCGGAGCCTTTTCTGGCGGCTGCCGAACGCCATCAAGTGACGCTGTTTTACGGTGTGCCTACTTTCTACGCGGCGGCCTTAGCCATCCCGGACATCGAAAAGAAGTACCCTTTACGTAGTTTGAGGCTTTGTGTTTCGGCCGGGGAACCCCTCCCGGCAGCCTTATTCCTCCGCTGGAAAGAGCGTTACGGGGTGGAAATTCTGGATGGCATCGGCAGTACAGAAGTTCTCCATATTTATATTTCCTCCCGTTCGGGAGAGGTCAAGCCGGGCAGTACCGGAAAACCAGTAGATGGCTACGACGTAAAAATCGTGGATGAAGAAGGCAACGAGCTCCCGCCCGGGCAAACCGGTACTCTTCTGGTCAGAGGAGAAAGCACCACGCCCTTTTTCTGGAATAAACACGAAAGAACAAAACAGTTGCTGCAGGGTGAGTGGTTTAATACCGGCGATCGCTGGTCCAGGGATGAAGAGGGTTACTTTTGGTACGCCGGCCGGGCGGATGATGCTTTTAAGTGCCGCGGGGAATGGGTTGAACCCGTAGAAATTGAAAACGTCCTGATCGAACACGAAGCGGTCCTGGAGAGCGGCGTGATCGGCGTTAAGGATAGGGACGGCCTGGATAAGCCCATGGCCTACGTGGTGCTGAAAACGGGATTTCAAGGCTCAGCAGAACTGGCCGAGGAATTAAAGAATTTTGTTCGCCGCAAACTGTCCGGGTACAAAGTCCCTGCCTGGGTACGGTTCGTAGAGGAACTGCCCAAAACCGCCGCCGGGAAGATCCAGCGCTACAAGCTGCGGGAAAGCGCGCGCCGGGAAGGCAAAAAGCAATAACCAGCGGACCTATTGACAAAATTTGCGGCCGGGGAGAAGATCGTTCAAAGAGAGGGGGGTAACGGATGAAGCAGGCTGTAGTTTATAATTTTCCGGAACCGAAGGGAGGTTCAGATCCGCCGGTTGAAGCCCAAAAGGGAGGCGACGAAGGTGCAAAAAAAGACCGGGAGATCTTAAAAGGTTTTTTTCTCACTCCGGATGACCTGGTAAAATGTCTTCACGAACAGAAAGACGGTTTGTTAATTACAAACAGTGAAGGAATCGGTCTCTGGGTAAACGGGGCGATGGAAAAGGTTGTCGGCCTGACCCCCGGCTATTTCATTAACCAGCCGATCAGGTTGCTTTTTGAGAAAGGCATATTTAAATACCAGGCGGTTACGGAAAGAGCCAGGCGGGAAAAAAACGAACTTACGGACGTACAAGTAGTAAATACAGGAAACACCGTCCTGGTGACGAGCATTCCCGTAACTGAACAAGAAAGACAGCTCAAATACATGATCACGACGGTCAGGAATATGGCTCATTTATACCCGCTTTCCCCAAGGGGCGAAGAAAAATCTCCGGACAAGGACGAGATTACTTCCGCATTGCGCAGTTTAGGAATAATCTACCGCAGCCGGGCCATGCAAAGGGTAATTGAACTGGCGGCACGCGTGGCCGCGACTGACGCCACCATTTTAATCACCGGCGAAACGGGAGTCGGCAAAGAATTAATCGCCAGGCTCATCCACAGACTCAGCAACCGGCAAGGAAGACCGTTTCTGCAAATTAACTGTACCGCCCTGCCGAAAGAGCTTGCCGAAGCAGAATTGTTCGGCTACGAA
>JBFMEJ010000380.1:0-2149 GCA_040753275.1 Bacillota bacterium | reverse complement strand
ATTTTTTCCCACCCTATTATCGCATAAAGTCCTGTGCGCTGTCCACCCCTATTTGCAACGAAATTTTCTTCTTTGAGCCCCCAATCATTGGATTTACTTGGTGTTTTTTATTTATGCGTCAGCACTGAGAAGATTTTTGGTTTGACATATTTTCACTTCGCCGCACCGTTTTTGAAAAATAAGGCGCCCACCGGGCAAAAGCGCACGCACTCCCCGCAGCCGGTGCATTTCGATTGGGCCAGCGGAACGTTTTCAAAGGTGGTCACCCGCCGCTCGAACCCCCGGTAGGCAAAGCCCAGCACCCCCACTCCGGCGCGCTCGCGGCAGGCCCAGACGCAGCGCCCGCAGAGCACGCACTTGTTCGGGTCGTAGGTAAACAGGGGGTGGCTGTCGTCCACGGGCAGGTTTCTTTCGAAAGGTTCCAGGCGCGTGAGTTTAAGCCGCAGCTTCCGCTCCCGGGCGATTTTTTGCAGTTCGCAGGCCCGGTTTTTCGGGCACCGGGCGCAGTCCAGGTGGTGGGCGGAAAGCAGCAGCTCGAACCCCGTCTTCACCAGCCTGTCCACCCGCGGGCTCCGGGTGTGCACTACCATTCCTTCCCGGACGGTTTCCGTGCAGGCGGTCACCGGCCGGGGGTAGCCATCGATTTCTACGAAGCAAAGCCGGCAGGAGGCGGCGGACTGAACGTTGCCGCCGGCTTCCCGGATGGCGCAGAGGTGCGGGATGTAGATCCCGTTGTCCAGCGCCGCCCAAAGGAGCTTTTCTCCGGCTTCGGCTGAAATTGATTTACCATCTATGGTAAGGGTAACTTTACTCATTTTTCGTGAGTGTTCTCCTGCTCTTCTTTCCCCAGCAAGAAAACCTGCTCACTCCTTTCCTTTTGCGTATTCAGCCACCCGCTCCGGCGGGGACAGCTTAATGACAGCCTTATACTGGGGCGGGCAGGCGTCCAGACAGCTCTTGCACTTGACGCACTTTGCCTGGTCGATTACTTTGATCCTGTCCTCATTGGTGTAAATCGCTTCCATCGGGCACCCGCCCACGCAGGCGTCGCAGGACCGCTCGCATTTTTCCGGCAGAATGTAGTAGGCGATTAAATCCTGGCACATCAGGGCCGGGCAGCGACGCTCCTTAATGTGCGCTTCGTACTCGGCGCGGAAGTAGCGGATGGTGCTGAGCACCGGGTTGGGAGCAGTTTTACCCAGACCGCAGAGCGAACCGGCCTTGATGTCTTCCGCCAGCTCTAAAAGCAGGTCGATGTCCTCCGGTTTTCCCTGTCCTTTGGTGATCTTTTCCAGGATGTTCAGCATCTGCTTTGTCCCCAGGCGGCAAAAAGTGCACTTTCCGCAGGATTCCTTCTGGGTGAAGTCCAGGAAGAAGCGGGCGATTTCCACCATGCAGTCGTCTTCGTCCAGGACGACCATCCCGCCGGAGCCCATCATGGCCCCGGCCTCGCTTAAAGAATCAAAATCGATGGGCATGTCCAGGGCGTCTTCCGGCAGGCAGCCGCCGGAAGGTCCCCCGATCTGCACCGCTTTAAAATTCTTGCCGCCGGGAATTCCACTGCCCACGTCGAAAATGACCTGGCGCAGGGTGGTCCCCATGGGCACCTCGGCCAGGCCGGTGTTGATTATTTTGCCGGCCAGGGCGAAGACGGCCGTGCCGGGGCTGCCCGGGGTCCCGGTTTCTTTGAACCACTCCGCCCCCTTGTTGAGAATCGGCGCGATGTAAGCCAGGGTTTTTACGTTGTCGATGACCGTGGGCCGGCCGTTTAACCCGGAAACGACCGGAAAGGGCGGGCGGTGCCGGGGAATGCCCGGGTTTCCTTCCATGGAAGCGATCAGGGCGGTTTCCTCGCCGCAGACAAACGCCCCGGATCCCTGGAAGATTTCGATTTCCAGGCTAAAGTCACTGCCCAGGATGTGCTCGCCTAAGAGCCCTTTATTCCTGGCCTGCTGCAGGGCTGTCCGGAGGCGCTCCACCGCCAGGGGGTATTCGGCCCGGACGTAAATGTAAGCGTTGGCTGCGCCCACGGCGTAGGCCGCAATAATCAACCCTTCCAGCACGGAGTGGGGGTTTGATTCCAGGATGGTGCGGTCCATAAAGGCGCCGGGGTCGCCTTCGTCAGCGTTGCAGATGACGTATTTGGGGC
>JBFMEJ010000379.1:0-2162 GCA_040753275.1 Bacillota bacterium | reverse complement strand
GATTGCGCTGGTCGGGCAGCTTTCTACGGCTTCATGGGCATCGTTTTCCAGTTCCTCCGGGATTTCCTCTTCGATTGCCTGCGCCTTTTCATCTTCGTTCCAGCTAAAAACATCCGGACAGAGATCGATGCACGTTCCGCAACTGATGCATAGATCCTGATCAACCTGCACGCGCAAAGGAAAACATCACCTCCCTGCTTATTTTAATCTAAAATTTATTTTTTATCCCAAAATTTAAAAGGGATACCCATTGAAAGAAGGGC
The DNA here is from genome assembly GCA_040753275.1 of Bacillota bacterium. Lineage (GTDB taxonomy): Bacteria > Bacillota > Desulfotomaculia > Desulfotomaculales > Nap2-2B > JAIMBK01. Next base: position 1,899 of record JBFMEJ010000379.1, on the reverse strand, counting down.
ATCCCTTTTTTAAAACCGTTAGCGTCCTTCGGCTAAACTGCGTTCGGCGCGCTCGATGGCCAGGCGGACCAGGTTGCCGCAGTTCCGGGAAGAAACTCCGCCCCAGCCCTCCCGCCGGACGATATCCGCCACTCCGAGCTCTTCGGCTAACTCGTATTTCAGCCTGTCGGACATAACTCCTCCACGCCTTCTACCCATTAGCCTGCCTCCCTTTAATTTTTTTCAGGACGCCAACGGCAAGAATGGCCGGGTGATATTCAGTTTTTTTATATTATCTCCATTAATTTGTTAATTATGTGAGCAAACTATTTCCTCTCCAGGATAAAAAATTAAAAACATAAACAACTTGACTTTATTTGCCTGGATGTTTTAAAATAATATATGTAAACGGGGCGTAGCTCAGTTTGGCTAGAGCGCTACCTTGGGGTGGTAGAGGCCGCTGGTTCGAGTCCAGTCGCTCCGACCAGAAAAATAAGGGTCCCGGGAAGCGGGACCCTTATATTATTGCGGGTTTTTAAATTGGGGTTGTTTCGGCATTTCACCTGGAGCTTAATGCTCTTTATGGTGAGGGCTTAGGCGATTCCGTTTGCGACCTTGGCCGCCTTGACGGTGTTGAGCATTAACATGGTGATGGTCATCGGGCCTACTCCGCCGGGGACGGGGGTGATCATGCCGGCCTTTTCCTTAATGGCGTCGAAATCCACGTCGCCGCACAGGATGGCCTTGCCTTCGGGGGTCATGCCGATTCTGTTGACGCCCACGTCAATCACCACAGCGCCCTCTTTGACCATGTCCGCCGTAATCGCTTTCGGCCGGCCGGCGGCGACGATCAGGATGTCCGCTCTTCTGGTGTGCTCGGCCAGGTTCTTCGTCCCCGTGTGGCAGATGGTGACGGTGGCGTTGGCGCCCTTCGCCTTTTGGGCCATCATGATGGCAATCGGCTTGCCCACGATATTGCTTCTGCCGACTACCACTACTTCTGCGCCGTCGGTCTGCACTCCGGACCGGATCAGCATTTGCTGAATGCCGAAGGGAGTGCAGGGGTAGTAGTTGGCCTCGCCAATCATCAGTTTGCCAACGTTGACCGGGTGGAAAGCGTCCACGTCTTTATCCGGATTGATGGCGTAGAGCACCTTGTTTTCGTTGATGTGTTTCGGCAGCGGCAGTTGCACCAGGATGCCGTGAATCAACGGATCTTGATTGTATTTGTCAATCAAGGCCAGTAGCGCTTCTTCCGTTATGTCGGCCGGCTGGTTGTCCTGGACCGAGTAAAAGCCCAGTTCTTTGGCCGTTTTCTGTTTCCCCGTCACATAGCTGACCGAGGCCGGGTTCTCGCCCACCAGGATCGTCACCAGTCCTGGCGTAACGTTATATTTCTCCTTTAGGTTTTTCACCTCCTCTTTAATTTCCTCGCGAATTTGCTTCGCGATCTCCGTACCGCTGATAATTTTGGCCGCCATTGCTCACTCTCTCCTTTCGTATATTTACTTTTTTTCTACTTTTTCCTTTATGTCTTTATGTCTTTGTGCCTTGTAACTTTTTACTTTATTTAAAACCTTGGACCTCTTCACCTTTTTCTCTCTGCCTCTGTACTTTGTCATCTTCTGTCTCAGTACTTTTGTTCCTGCTAACTAACTTTGTGCCTCTTCCGCAATGCTTTCTTCCACCTGACAGAGCAGTCTGCCCTGGTGCAGTTTGATCTGCACTTTCTCCCCGCTGCCCACTTCCCGGGCATTGTGGATGACCCCTGGCGTTCCGGGGCGGGTGCAGATGCTGTAGCCGCGGGCCAGGGTAGCCAGCGGGCTTAAGGCTTCCAGGCGGCCGGCCAGCACCTTTAAGCGGTTTCGGTTTTCCTCCCTGGCGTTGTTTACGGCCTGAACCAACCGCTGGCTTAGAAAG
>JBFMEJ010000378.1:0-2178 GCA_040753275.1 Bacillota bacterium | reverse complement strand
CAGAGAAAAAGTTAAGTACGCAAACAATTTACAAAGTAAAGTATAAAACCCTTTCCCGCCACTGTCAACTTCTCTTGAACAAAAATTGAACCTCTTAGTTGTCGACGAAAATATCTACCACCCGGCTTTCCTTCGACAGCCAGTACCCTCTCGAAAGGAGCCGCAAAGCGGGAATGGCGGTGAAGGTAATGGTGAGCAAAGTTAACAGCGGGTTTTCGCTCCGGCAGCCCGCCGCCTTTAAATTTTTCAAAAAGGAGCCGAGCCGGGCGGCCGCCTCCGGTCCGGAAAGGGTGCTCATTTTGCCGAAAACGGGAAGCGGGATTTCGTCTTCGACCAGGCCGTTGCAGCAATAGACCAGCCCCCCGTTTAATTCCCTGATCCGGTTGACGGCGCAGGCCATGTCCCGGTCTTCCTTGCCGACGACAATCAGGTTTCCTTCGTCAAAGCTGATGCTGCAGGCCAGGGCGCCGCGGCGCAGTCCGTAGCCCTTCAGAAATCCCAGGGAGCGCTGGCCGCTCCCGCCGTGCTGTTCAATAACGGACGCTTTGAGCAGATCTTCCTCCCCGGCGATGTCCACGGCACCGTCCACCACCGGCAGAGTCAGGGCGGTTTCGCGGTTCACGATGTCCGTCACGATTTCCATGACCCGCACCTTTGCCTCCGGGGAACCTGCGGGAAGGCGGAAAAAGCCGGCATCCACGGGCGCAAGCTTAATGTTTTGGCAAACCTTTTCCGGGTAAGCTCGCGTCCCCGGCTCCGCCAGGAGCTTTCCTTCGCGGGCGACGATTTGCCCCCGGCAAATCACCAGCTGCGCTTTGATGGTTTTTAAATCGGGGATCACCACCAGGTCCGCGCATTTGCCCGGGGCGATGCCGCCCAGGTCGCCGTCTAAGTGAAAATGTTCGGCTGCGTTCAAGGTGGCCATCTGAACGGCCCGGACGGGGTCCAGCCCCAGGTCGATGGCCTTTTGGACGATGTAATCCATGTGGCCGTACTCAGCCAGTTCGTGCGGCCAGATGCCGTCCGAAACCAGGATGGCCCGGCGTAAATCGAGGTCCATTCCGGCCAGGGGCGGGATTACCGCCGCCAGTTCCCGGCGGATGGAACCTTCCCGGATCATGGTGGCCAGCCCCAGGCGCAGTCTTTCCCGGACTTCTTCGGCAGTGATCGGTTCGTGGCAGGAGTCCGCGCCGTGTGCCGCCAGGGCCGCCAGCTTCTGGTTGCGGGCACCTGCGCCGTGGCCTTCCACGGTTTTGTCCCGGGTAATGGCGGCTTCAATGAGCCTGACCAGATCATCCCGGAAAGAATCATTTAACAGGTTGGACCAGTACATTTCCCCCAGGCCGGCAACTTCGGGCCTGTCCAAAAGGGAAATCATTTCGGCCAGGCTGATGGCTTTTTTGCCTGCTCCCCGGTCGGACCACTGGAAGGAGATGACCGGCGCGGTGGCAAATATCCTTTGGGGCTGGTTGCCGAGCTGATCTAGAAAGATGAGCACTCCCTCCAGGCCCATGCCGTTGGAGATAACGGAGCAGTCGGTAATGACGGTGGTGGTTCCGCCCGGGAGCGACAGCCGGATGAACTCGTCCACCTGCAGCAGGGAATCCATGTGGACGTGGCCGTCGATGAAGCCGGGAACGAGCGTCTGACCGTCCACGTCGATCACTTTCGTCTGGGCCCCGGCGGGGAAGCCGTGCTCCGGCCCCGCGTAAGCAATTCTTTCGCCGGCAATGACCACCTGCTGGTCTTTCAAGATTTCACCGGTGTAGACGTTTAACAGCCTGGCTCCTTTGATGATCAGGTCGGCGGGTTCTTTTCCGAGCGCCACGTCCCCCAGGCGTCTGCTCAGTTCCGCTGTGAATTCCAGTCTCATGGCAAACAAAGCACCTCGTTCTAAAATTATTTTATTCTTGATTCTTTGCGGTTTTCCCGCCCACTTCCTTTCCCCTGCCATGGTTTTAATATAGGACAAATTTTGACTGCCCGTCAAGGTGTTGCAAAAGAAGAAGCGGAAACCGGCAGCAAAGCTTTTCTTGACGGTGGGGGCGGGACGGAATAAAATGATGGTATTAAAAAAAGCAGGGCAGGTGGCGGGGAAAACGGTGCTGGAAAAGATTGCGCGCGTTCGGAACATCACTTTTGCTTTTGACGGTGCGGTGGTGGCTTTTTCGGGGGGCG
>JBFMEJ010000377.1:0-2187 GCA_040753275.1 Bacillota bacterium | reverse complement strand
CTGGGGGCGATTTATTTTCTTTTGGATATGCTGGAAAAACGCTCGCCGGAAGTGGTGAACGGCTACACCCGGGTGGTGAAGGAAGAGGGGAACCGGCAGGCCCGGGCGGTCATGGAGAAGTGTTTCGAGGTGACGGCGGCTTCCTGGCGGGGTCTGGGGGAAATTCCGGCGAGCGGACTCCGCTTGCAGGATGATTATGTAACCTACGATGCGGCAGCCAGGTTTTCCGTTCCCAAAAAACCTGCCCGGCCCCGTACGGGCTGCCGCTGCGAGGACCTGTTAAAAGGAAAGCTTACTCCCCCGGAGTGTCCCCTCTTTGCCCGGAGCTGTACGCCCGCCCGCCCCGCCGGTCCCTGTATGGTTTCGTCGGAAGGAGCCTGTGCGGCCTATTACCAGTACGAGCGCACCTAATTCAGTTGTCGGTCGCTCGGACGTCAGACGTCAGAAACAGAGCGTGGAACATAAACTTTTCGAGAGGCAGTTTTCCGACCTCCGATGTCCGGCCTTCGACGACTGACGACCGGTATTGTCAGCCCTACACATATGTCGCTCCTGGCAAATCAAACGGCAAGCCGGGAATTTTCATCCTCTGCTGGTGCCGCGAAAAAGCGGCATGAGGGTGTAATTCCCAATTCCTTTTTAAGGAAGTGTTGCTGTGGACCTACAAAACGGCCCCGTAATCCTTCTAGCCCACGGCGATGGCGGGGCGCTGACCCGCGAACTGGTGGACAGCCTGTTCCGGAAATACTTTTCCAGGGAGGAGCTCGAACTGCTGATGGATGCGGCGGTGCTTCCCGGGCGCCGCGGACGGCTGGCCTTAACCACCGATTCCTTTGTAGTCAGCCCCCTTTTCTTCCCCGGCGGGGACATCGGCAAGCTGGCCGTCTGCGGCACGGTGAACGACCTGGCTGTGAGCGGCGCACGCCCGCAATACCTGGCGGCCTCCTTTATGATTGAAGAGGGATTGCCGCTGGCTGTCCTGGAAAAAGTGGCCGCGTCCATGGCGGCGGCCTGCCGGGAGGCGGGAGTGGAAATTGTGGCTGCAGACACCAAGGTCGTGGAGCGGGGGCATCTGGACAAGCTTTTCATTACCACCACCGGCGTGGGGTGGCGGCCGGAAGGGATCGACCTGGGCTACCACCGCCTTGCTCCGGGGGACCGCGTGCTGATCAACGGCGCCCTGGGGGATCACGGGATGGCGGTGCTGGCCGAAAGGCACGGCCTGGGTTTAGACGCCCGGATTGAGAGCGACTGTGCTCCGCTGAACCACATTATCGCGGATCTTTTGGCGCTGGCGCCGGCGGTGAAAATAATGCGGGATCTCACCCGGGGCGGCCTGGCCACGGCGGTAAAGGAAATCGCCCTGGCGGCGGGGGTGGACATCTGGCTGGAGGAGGATGCCCTGCCCGTGACCCCGGCGGTTCAGGGGGCAGTCCAGCTGCTGGGGCTCGATCCCCTTTACCTGGCCAACGAAGGCAAGTTCCTGGCCGTTGTCGACCCGCGGGAAGCAGAAGCGGCCCTGGCCGTTTTGCGCAGCCACCCTTTGGGCCGGCAGGCCGTCATTGCAGGGGAGGTTAAACCGGGAAAGGGCAACGTTTACCTCCGCACCCCCCTTGGCGGTACGAAGATCCTTGATTTACTGGCCGGCACCCCTTTGCCAAGAATATGTTAAACGTGTATAATATTTATGTAGGAATGAGAGCAACTGAGGGTAAACTGGGGTGAAAGGGGTCGGTCCCGTGCCGGATAAGGCCGTCCGCTACCGGTTAAAAGTCAGCGGCACCGTGCAGGGCGTGGGTTTTCGACCTTTTATTTTTAACCTGGCCCGGTCATACGGCCTGGGCGGGAAGGTATACAACGACGGTGAGGGCGTGATGATTGAAGTTGAAGGGGAAGCGGAGGCGGTCGCCGCTTTTGTCCGGAAACTGGCGGGCAGCCCGCCTCCGCTCGCCCGCATCGACAGGGTGGAAAGCCAGGTGTTGCCGCCCGCGGGCAGCAGGGATTTCACCATCCAGCACAGCCGCGGCAAGGCGGACGGAAAGGTGCTGGCACCGCCGGACGTGGCCGTCTGCCCGGACTGCCGCCGGGAACTGGCCAACCCCGCCGACCGCCACTACCGCTACCCCTTTACCAACTGCACGAACTGCGGTCCCCGCTTTACCATCATCCGCGCGCTTCCTTACGACC
>JBFMEJ010000376.1:0-2190 GCA_040753275.1 Bacillota bacterium | reverse complement strand
GGCGATATCCTTGCGTTCATGGAACCCACCCTTTTGGATTGGGGATCGTCTTTTTACAGCAGAGGATTTGGCGTTGATCGAAGAAACCGTCCGGCAGTTCAAAAACGGCTTAAGTCGCCGGGAGTTGTTCGCCACTATTTGCGAGAACCTGCCCTGGAAAGCACCGAACGGCAAACTGAAAATAGAGGCCTGCCGTTTATTCTTGGAACAGCTGGAGGCCTCCGGTTTAATTGAACTGCCCCCCAAGAAAAATCCGCCCCCAAGAAATGCAAAGGAGGTTGCGCCTTTACCCTGCATCCCCAGGGAAGGTCCGTTGAAACAGTATCTTCCGGTGACAGTTGATCCGGTCCCGCTTCAAGAACAACCTCTTTGGAACGCAACGATGGCGGCTTACCATCCGCTCGGTTACCGCCAGCCCTTCGGCGCCCATCAGCGCTATTGGATCCATAGCCGGGCCGAAGGAAAACAGATCCTGGGCGCCCTGTTATTCGCCGCGGCGGCCAGGAAGGTGGCCGTCCGGGAAGCCTGGATCGGGTGGACGGCGCTGGAACGCAACCGGTTCCGTTACCGCATCGTCAACAACAGCCGTTTTTTAATTCTGCCGGGAGTGCAAATCCCGCACCTGGCCAGCCACGCCCTGGCGCTGGCGGCCCGGCGCATCCGGGCGGACTGGCAAAAACGGTACGGGTACGCCCCGGTGCTTTTCGAAACCTTTGTCACCCCGCCGCATCAGGGGACCTGCTACCGGGCGGCTAACTGGCGGTACATCGGCGAAACAGCCGGTCTGGGCAGGGAACCCCGGAAGCAAAAAAGTCATCCGGTAATTAAGCTGATGTTCGTTTACCCCCTAATTCGGGAATGGCGCTCCGAGCTTTGCGCCCCGACGCCGGTGGCGGGTGAGGGGGATGATTACGATGCGTAATCCGGAGGCAATCAAGGCGGCTACCTTACCCAACCGCATAAGTCCTTGGAAAACAATGGAGGAAGAACAAACGGCCCGGCAGTCGGCCGCCGAGGCGCAGCTCAATGCCTGGCGGGCGATCTTGCCCGGTCTTTTGGAAAAGTTCGCCCGCTTAAAGGATCCCCGCCGGCCCGGGAGTATAAGGCACAAACTAACCGTACTCATGGTTTACGGTCTGCTTTTGTTCATCTATCAGTACCATTCCCGGCGCGAAGCCAACCGGGAACTTAGCTGTCCCGCTGTTTTAGAAACGCTGCGGGCTGTCTTTCCCGAAGTGGACGGCACTCCGCACCTGGACACCCTGGCCCGGCTCTTAGAGAAGATTCCGGCCGAGCAAATCGAAAATATTTTGGGGACTACCGTCCGCAAGCTCTTACGCAAAAAGAAATTGCAGGCGCTGTTGGTCGAGAAACATTATGTGGTCGCCATTGACGGCACCCAAAAGTTCACCCGGACCGTTCCCTTCGCCCCGGAGGCACTCCACCGCAAGAGCGAAAACTATGTTTACCTCCTGGAGGCCGCTCTCGTGGGTCCGCAAGGGATCGTCATTCCACTACTGGCTGAGTTCTGTGAAAATGACCCGGATCAGAATAAACAAGACTGCGAATTAAAGGCTTTTTATCGTTTAGCACCCCGACTCAAAGAACTGATGGGTAAACTCCCTCTTCTAATCGTGGCCGACGGTCTTTACCCCAAGGGCCCGGTAATGCAGATCTGCCGGCAGAACAACTGGGACTTTATGATCGTCCTGCCTTCAAACTGTCTTCAATCAGTCTGGGAGGATGCTTTGGGAATTCACCAACTGGAACCGGAGCAAACCCGGACGCATCAGTGGGGCGACCGGACCCAGAACTTCTGGTGGGCTAACGACATTGTTTACGTTTGGCGGGATGCCGAAAACCAGCATCATCGCCTGGTGCTCCACGTGGTGGTTTGCAACGAAACCTGGGGGGAAAATGAAGCTACCTGGGCGTGGGTGTCGGGCACCCCGCTTACCCGGAAGAACGTAATCGACCGCTGCAACCGGGCGGCCCGCCACCGGTGGGGTATTGAAGAGAATTTCCTTACCGAAAAACGTCACGGATACAACTATGAACATCCATTTTCATATGACTGGAACGCCTTGAAAGGGTGGCATGCCCTGATGCGGCTGGCCCACCTGATCAACATTCTCACCCTGCATACCGTGGCCTTATGGGAAACGGTGCAGACATTGGGCATGCGCGGCA
>JBFMEJ010000375.1:0-2194 GCA_040753275.1 Bacillota bacterium | reverse complement strand
GCGGCAGGTGCTCCTGAAGCTTTCCGGGCTGGTTGAAGCTTACCCGGAAATCAAAGAACTCGACCTTAACCCGCTGGTGGGTTACGCCGCGGGAGTCCTGGTCCTTGACGCGCGCTTGATTCTGAAGTAACCCCAATTTCATTCTGGGAATTAAATTTTTCACTCTTTTGAGGGATTTCTTAAAAAGACCTTTATTTTAAAATTTAGAGAAGGAATACCCTTTCTGGAGGCGATCTTTTTGTGTGCTGCCTTAGGTCATGATCAGAGGATTGGCGAAGCCGGAGAAAGCCGCATGTTGCCGGCAAGTTGCTCCCGGGAAGACGATTTTCGGCATGATTTTACCCGGATGATTCTCGAGAATATGAATGACGGCCTGTCCGTGCTGGACGGAAACGGCAAGATCGAGTTCGTGAACCGGAAACTTTGCGAAATGCTGGATTACCGTCCGGATGAGTTAATCGGCCGGGACTGGTGGTTTATTATTTACCCTCAGGATATTCCGGTGGTGCAGGCCCAAATCGAACGGCGCAAACAGGGGGAGGCAGGCCGGTACGAGTGCCGGCTTTTGCGCCGGGACGGCCGGGAGATTCTTTGCCTGTTCAGCGCGGCGCGCCGGTCGGGGCCGAATGGTGAATACCAGGGCAGCATTACCATCATGACCGACATTACCCGGATCAAGCTGATGGAGCGGGATCTGCGGGCCTCCGAGGAAAAATACAAAACGATCATGAAAAATTCCAGCGACGGAATGCTCATTTACCGGAGTTCGGATTACAGATTTGTTGAAGTCAACCAGGCCCTGGCCGACATGCTGGAACGGACGGTGGAAGAGTGTTTACAGCTGACGGTTCCGGATACCCTGCACCCCGAATCCCGGGCCATGGTCATGGATTACGTAAAAAGGCGGGCGCAGGGAGATCCAACCGTACCCACCCATTACGTTCTGACTGCCCTGACGAAAAGCGGCAAAAAACGTTACTGGCACATGGGCGTAAGCCGGCTGGACTGGAAGCCCGGTTACGTTTCGACGATCATGCGGGATATCACCGAGATCAAACAAATGGAAGAGGATCTGCGCCGGCAAAACCGGGCGCTCCAGGAAAAATTAAGGGAGACCACGCTGCTGCGGAAAAAGCTCTCCCGGTACCAGGAGGAGATCAAGCAACTGCTCAAGCGCACCATGGAAATTGAAGAAAAAAGCCGGCGGCGCCTGGCCGTCGAGCTGCATGACGGAGCTGTGCAGGAAATTACCAGCGCTCTGCACCGGATCAAAATCTGCCGGATGCTGCTGGAAAAAGACCTGGCCGGAGCCCGGGCGGAAATGACCGTCATGGAGGAGAACCTGCGGCGCGGCATGCAGGAGCTGCGGCGGATTATCTTCAATCTGCGCCCTTTAAGTTTGGACGTTTTGGGGCTGTTGTCCACGCTCAAGGACTACCTGAAGAAATTCGAACGGGAAACGGGGATCGGGGTGACCCTGAAAGTTTCCGGAAAGGAGAGGGAACTGCCTCCCGAGCGGGCGGCGGGGGTCTTCCGGATTGTCCAGGAGGCCCTGCACAACGTGAAGAAACATTCCGGGGCGGACAGGGTAACGGTTACCCTGGTTTACCGGCCGGAACGCCTGCAGATCACAGTCAAAGACAACGGTTGCGGTTTTTCCCGGGAGGACGAGGTACGGGCCATCAAAAACGGCCGCGCCGGCCTGCTGGGCATGAAGGAGCGGACCCAGCTGATGTCCGGTAAACTCCGGGTGACGGGCATACCGGGGAAGGGAACGCGGGTGGCCTTCAGTATTCCTTTGCCGGAAGGGGTGGTTGCCGGTGAACAAAATAAAAGTGCTTATTGTTGACGATCATCCCGTGGTTCGCCAGGGTATCCGGCGCATCCTGGAGATGGAAAACGACGTGGAGGTCGTCGGGGAAGCGGGAAACGGCCGGCAGGCGCTTGCGGACGTGGCCGCCCTGCAGCCGGACGTGGTTCTTCTGGATATCTCCCTGCCCGGCCTGGACGGCATTGAAGTGGCCCGCCGGCTGAAGCAAACGTGCCCGGAAACCAGGGTGATCGTCTTGACGGTCCACGAGCAGGAGCAGTTTTTGTTTCAGGCGGTGCAGGCCGGGGTGGACGGGTATTTATTAAAGGATCTGCCCGAGGCGGAACTGGCGGTAGTCATCCGGAAGGTCAGCCAGGGGCATTC
>JBFMEJ010000374.1:0-2199 GCA_040753275.1 Bacillota bacterium | reverse complement strand
TAATAATTACCTTTTATTATTTATTATAACCGGCGCAGGACATTTTTAAGATCCCGCCCGGTTGCCGGATACGGAGGCCGGCCCACAGAAAAACGCAGGAGTTTCCTCCTGCCTGTAAGCCTGCTGTTGATTACATCGCTTCGGCCAGCTGTTCTCCCTGCCTGCCTTCCAAAACGGCATCGGCCATTTTGCTGGTCAGCAATCTTACGGCCCGGATGGCGTCGTCGTTCCCGGGAATCACGTAATCAATTTCTTCCGGGTCGCAATTGGTATCCACCACGGCAACAATCGGAATGCCCAGCTTTCTCGCCTCGGCAACGGCGATCCGCTCTTTGCGCGGGTCGATTACAAAAAGGGCGTCCGGCAGCTTTTTCATGCCCTTAATCCCGCCGACGGACTTTTCCAGTTTCTCTTTTTCCCTGGTCAGCTCGGCGATTTCCTTCTTCGGCAAAGCGCTCAGCGAGCCGTCGGCTTCCATCTTCTCCAGCTCCAGGAGGCGTTCAATCCGGTGGCGGATGGTCTGAAAGTTCGTGAGCATGCCGCCCAGCCAGCGCTGGTTCACGTAAAACATCCCCGCCCGGGTGGCCTCTTCCCGCACGGCCTCCTGCGCCTGCTTTTTGGTGCCCACAAAAAGAATGGTGCCGCCGCCGGCGCTTAACTCTTTCACAAAGTTGTAAGCTTCTTCAATTTTTTTGACCGTTTTCTGGAGGTCGATGATATAAATCCCGTTGCGATCGGTAAAAATATAGGGGGCCATTTTTGGGTTCCATCTCCGGGTCTGGTGCCCGAAATGAACCCCCGCTTCCAAAAGCTGTTTCATCGAAATAATGGCCACGGTTCCACCTCCTTCCGCCCTGGTTTCTTCCTCCGCCGCCTTCATCCTCTTGCAAAAACCCGGGACCCGGGCAACCGGCAAAAATCAGGCCGGCGTGTGTAATTTTACCGGATGTATTCTAACACAAACTTTCCCGGCGCGCAAGGGATGATCAAAAAAGAGCCGTTCTTTACCAACGGGTAATTTCATGTTAAAATGAGGGAAGGAAGTGAGGGTGGTGGCAGGAATGGACCTCGCTTTGAAAAGCTATGGTTCCGGTTTAACCTACGCAGATTACTGCAAAATTGACGACGGCCGCCGTTACGAGCTAATCGGGGGGGAGTTGTACCTGGTACCGTCTCCAAGCGTGCCGCACCAGCGCGTTTCTTTAAGGTTAAGCTGGCGCCTGGCCGAATATATTGAGCAAAACGATTTGGGCACCGTGCTTACAGCGCCGATTGACGTTTACTTAACCGACCAGGATGTCGTGCAACCGGATATTATTTTTATTTCCAGGGAACATTCGGATATCGTTACAGAAATCAATATCAAAGGAGCCCCTGATCTGGTGGTAGAAATATTATCACCCTCGACGTCCTCCAGGGACCGCACGGCTAAAAAAGAACTGTACGCCACGTACGGGGTGAAAGAGCTGTGGATTATTCATCCGCTGGTGCAGACAATTGAGGTTTATCGGAGAGGAACGGAAGGAGCTTTCCAGGAACCGCTGTTCTATACCAGAAGAAGCAACCAAAAAATTACTTCCCCTTTGCTGCCGGGCCTCACTTTGGATTTAAACGATCTTTTTTAGATTAGGAAAAGCACCGGATTACCAGAATCCCCGTTAAAAACAGGATCGTGGTCAGGCCCAGGGTGTCGACCACCAGGGAAACGGTTTCGACCCAGTCCGGGGTTTCTTCTTCGGGAAAATACCTGCGGTTGTTCGCCATTTCCTACACCTCGCTTTTTTTCGTCCGGAGCCGGCCGTCCGGAGCCGGCCGGCCGCCTGATTAACCTTGAAAAGAGGGAGAGGGGGAGAGGGGCCTTACCGGGGAAGTTGACGCCCTCTCCTGCCAGGGGAAGGGTCGCTGCCGACCAGCGCCTCTCCAAAAAACATGAAAAGGGAGCAGGTTAAAAAATTGAAAGGCCGGCTGCCTTAGTTAAATTAAGGCTAACCGGCCTATCGTTGTTCGATTTGGCCTGTTGTTTTCGTTTTATTAGCTGTGCTTGTTATAATTATAACAATCTTCTTCTCCGGCGTCAACCCTTTTTCAAGAAATTTTTTGCTTGACTTTTTCGCCCCACACCTCTTTTAGCGTGGTCTTCCCTTTGTACCTCCGGAATTTTCTGCAGCCTTCGTAATTCGTATCATTACACCTTTGTGC
>JBFMEJ010000373.1:0-2202 GCA_040753275.1 Bacillota bacterium | reverse complement strand
CGCCTGCTGCGGCCGGACGGAAAGGTGCGCAACGCCGCCCTGTTCTACCGATGGCTCCTGCCGGAAAAAATAATTTTACCCTCTGATCATTCTCGTTCCGCAATGGGGGCAGTTTAGGCCGGTGCAGGGATTCCCCGGATGGTGCGGTACCTGCGTGCCGCACTGGGGGCAGACGCAGTTTCCCGGAAAAGAGCCCGCACCCTGACCTCCTGCTGCCTGGCTGCTCCGGCCAGGCCCCGTTCCCTGTCCACCGGGGGCACCACCCTTGCCCGCACATATTCCCTTGCCTCTGCCTCCGCCCATGCCCCTGCTCCAGCCACTGCCCGGGCCTCTACACCGGCCGCCTTGCATATTTATTCTCCTTTCATTTAACGAACATTTGTATAATAATACAATAAACCAGATTCGACTTCCGGTCAATAGAGAATATGACCAAAAAAATTTTTTTCTCCAGAAGGATTTTCACCTCCTCAAGGAGAATAAATATGGAGAGTGATAACGGCAGCCATGAAGGCGCCTGAAATCTTCCTGAAGGAAGAGAATTCCGGGAAGGAAAAGGGCATTCATGGTTTTTTGTTTTTAGGGGGAGTAAAAAATTTTGAGGAGGGACGATTATTGAGGAGGGTTCAGCCACTTCTCGCCGGGATTATTTTAACGGTCATTTTGCTGGCTCTTGTTGGGTGCGCGGCAAAGGAAAGCAAAAAGCTCAAAGTTGTTGCGGGAACTACGTTGATCGCCGGGATCGTTCAGGAAGTAGGCGGCGACAAAGTAGAGGTGGTAAATATTGTTCCCCCGGGCCAGTGCCCCGGCCACTTCGATTTAAAGCCGGGGGACGCGCAAAAGCTGGCGGACGCAAAACTGCTTTTGCGCCACGACTGGCAGGGGAAGATGTTTACCAAAGAGCTCCTCGACTCGGTGCACAATAAGGAGCTGGAGGTGGTGGAAATAGCCGTGGCCGGCAACTGGATGGCGCCGCCGGTGCAAAAAGAGGCGGTGCAGAAAATTGCCGGGGTGCTGGCGGAAAAAGATCCGGCAAACAAAGCTTACTACCAGGAAAAAGCCAGCCGGCTGGTCACGCTGATTGAGGCAAAAGACAGGGAAACCCGGGCCAGGCTCCAGGCTGCTGACGTAAGCAGCGTAAAGGTAATCTGTTCGGAGATGCAGCAAGGCTTCCTGAAGTGGGCCGGTTTTGACGTGGTGGCCACCTACGGGCGGCCGGAAGAACTCAACCCGCAAAAAATCCAGGAGCTGCTCAACAAGGGGAAACAGGCCGGCGTAAAACTGGTGGTGGACAACCTGCAGAGCGGCCCGGACGCCGGCCAGGGCATTGCCAAAGAGTTGGGAGCGGCACAGGTGACCATCTCCAACTTCCCCGGCGGCCTGCCGCAAACCGAGACCTGGAGCGCCGCCCTGGAGAAAAATGTGGAGCTGCTCCTGGATGCCCTGAAGAAAAGCCGGAGCTAAATGAGGAAGCTTTTCGCGCCCGGGCAAGCCCGCAGTGACAAATTTGCCTTGCTGTTCAGCGCCCTCACCATTCCCGTTTAAGGAAGGGCGGGATGAAAACGACCTGGCCAGGGAGGGAAAAGCAATTCTAGGAGAAGCAATTGCTCTTTCCAAACGGTGGAAAAATGTGCCGGATCATCTGCCGTCCACGGAGGACGTGCTGATTAAAATTGAAAACGCGGTGGTTTCCTACCGGGAAGACGTGGCCCTGCGGGGAGTTTCGCTGGCGCTGCACAGGGGAGAACTGGCCGGAATCATTGGGCCCAACGGGGCGGGAAAAACCACCCTGCTCACCCTGGTGAACGGGTTGGGCAGGCTGCTCCGGGGGCGGGTGGAGGTGCTGGGCTGCCTGCTGAACGGCGGCTGCCCGGCCTTTTTGCGCCGGCGCATCGGTTACGTGCCGCAAATCCAGAACATCGACCCCCGGATGCCGGTGAGCGCCCGGGAAGTGGTCATGATGGGGCGCTACGGCCGCCTGGGCCTGTTGCGCCGCCCCGGGCCGGCCGACCGGCAGGTGGTGGACGGTATGTTAAAGCTGGTGGGCATGAGCCACCTGGCCTCCCGCCCCATCGGTCATCTTTCGGGAGGTGAGCAGCAGCGGGTGGCCATCGCCCGCGCCCTGGCCCAGGAGCCGGAGATCCTGCTTTTGGACGAGCCGACGGCCTCCCTGGACCGCCGGGCGCGGGTGGAGATCATGAC
>JBFMEJ010000372.1:0-2220 GCA_040753275.1 Bacillota bacterium | reverse complement strand
ATTTTTTCCCTCGGTGCCCTTACGCTTGTGCTGGGGATGATCAGCCAGCCGAAAATTGTTTACCAGGGGGCTCTTACCGGCCTGAACCTGTGGTGGAATATCGTTTTTCCATCGCTCCTCCCCTTTTTTATCGTTTCCGAAATCCTGCTCAGCCTGGGCATCGTCCACTTTATGGGCGTCCTGCTGGAGCCGGTCATGCGCCCGCTTTTTAACGTCCCGGGAACGGGCTCCTTTGTGCTGGCCGTCGGGTACACCAGCGGCTATCCCATCGGCGCCATGATTACGGCCAAACTGCGTTCCCAAAGGCTCTGCACGCGCCTGGAAGCAGAACGGCTGATGGCCTTCACCAATAACTCCAGCCCGCTTTTCATGCTGGTTGCCGTCTCGGTCGGGATGTTCAACAACCCGCAACTGGGGCCGGTCATTGCCATTGCCCATTACGCGGCCAACCTCACGCTGGGTTTTCTTTTGCGCTTTTACGGCCGGGGCGACCCCGAAATCGTCAATCTTCCCCCAACCCGCGAAAGCACATTAAAAAGGGCCTTTGCGGAAATGTTCGCCGTCTATCAAAAAGACCGGCGCTCCCTGGGGAAAATTTTAAGCGACGCCGTCCGCAGCGCCGTCCAAAACCTTTTCAACATCGGCGGCTTCATTATTTTATTTGCCGTGATCATTCAACTCTTAACGGCCGCCGGATTTATTCAGTTCCTGGCCCAAAAATTAAGCTTTGTGCTCACTCCTTTAGGTTTTTCCGACGCCGTTCTGCCCGCCCTGGCCAGCGGGCTGATTGAAATGACCATCGGAACGAAACTGGCCAGCGAAGCGGCCGCCCCCCTGCAGCAGCAGGTGTTGACGGTGAGCATGATCCTGGCCTGGAGCGGATTGTCGATCCACGCCCAGGCGGCCAGCATGATCGCCGAAACGGATATCCGGATGCTGCCTTTTATTTTGACGCGGATCGCTCACGCCGTCCTGGCGGCAATCTATACTTACGTTTTATTTAACCTTCTTTCGCCCGTCACCCGCGCCCTGGCCGCGCCGGAACTAAACGCGCTATTGCCAGCCTTTTCCCTCTGGCCCGGCCTCCCCCTGTCCTTGATCATTTTTAGCTTGACTACCTTTATCCTGCTCCTGGCGGCCGTTATTTTCCACTTAAGCGCCGGTTTTCGGCTGATCTTTTTCCGGATCCGCTAAAAGGGCGAACGAACGGGAAGCAAGGATCTGCTTTTCCCTGAGAAAATACGGCTTACCAGAAATGTCCTGTAATATTTAAGGCTGGTTTAAGTCAATAATAAACGTTGAAATCTAAATTAATCAGGAGGTGCTGGCTAACAATGATTCAGGCGTGGAATGACTTTCCAAAGGGGGTCGAGGTTAGACCCGCAGGTTTTGACGAGGTAAACATTTGTTATAACGGCCTGCTGGCCAAATCGGGAGCAGATCAGGTATACCTGCACTACGGTTTCGGCGACCCCAAAGGTTGGAGCAACGTGAACACTATTAGGATGGACCGCAGCCCCCGGGGCTGGGAAAAAACCCTGCGCATGCAAAGCAACCTGATGAACTTCTGCTTTAAAGATTCCGCCAACAACTGGGACAATAACAGCGGCTACAACTGGACGGTCCGGGCTTAACCCCCCGGGCCGCTCCATTTAGCCCGTTTTTCTTTCGGCCAGGGCGCCGGACCACTTACCGCAGCGGTCTCCCCAGCGGGCGATGACGCGCCCTTCTTCCCTGATTTCCACAACCTCGCACGTATTCGGGCACCCGTCGCAGGTGAAGCCGCCCGAGGCAAAATCCACCTGGGCCACCTGAAACCCCTTAAAACCTGATGGCAGGCCGCGGGCCGTTTTTTCCCGGGCCAGCAAGGCGGCCCCCACCGCCCCCATGACGTTGTAGTACGGCGGAATTTGAACTTCCAGACCAAGCGTCCTTTCAAAGGCGTGCTTCATCCCGGCGTTGGCCGCCACCCCGCCCTGAAAGACGACGGGCGGTAAAATTTCCTTGCCCTTCCCGACGTTATTCAGGTAATTACGCACCAGGGCCTCGCACAATCCGGCCAGAATATCCGGCAGATCATAACCCATCTGCTGCTTGTGAATCATGTCCGATTCGGCAAATACCGCGCAGCGCCCGGCAATGCGCACCGGCGACCGGGACCTTAAGGCTATTTCGCCGAATTTTGCAATGGGGATGCCCAGCCGGGCCGCCTGCTGGTCT
>JBFMEJ010000371.1:0-2232 GCA_040753275.1 Bacillota bacterium | reverse complement strand
GCCGGAAGCCGGAAGGCGGCTGGTAAATATCCGGATATCCCGAATATACCGGTTGGAAGCGGAAAATAGCTAGTAATTAACTGCTCATTTTGATATAATAAAGGGAGTAAATATACCGGTAAAATTAATTTGCCTGTCTCGAAATGCCAGGCACAAAATAAAAATATTCCCGACCCTATTCTTTATATCATAAGTCTATTAATGCCTTGTTTGCACCTGTTCTGAAAATCATTAATTCTCATCCTCTGTTGGTACTGTGCCAGCAGCGTGCGGCTCTAATTTAGTATGGTGTCCCCTTAATTTCCCTTAATTTCTGTTTTTTAAGAGAGGTTTTTTCTCGTGAAATTGACGAAAAATATTAAGTACCTGACCCTCCTTTGGCTGGTCCCGGCCGTAATTTTGCAGGGTCTGTCCGGTGCTGCCTTTGCTGCGCCGGCCCAGGGCGAGGGCGAAATAGTGATCCTTACCGTGGACGGTCCGATTGTTCCGGCGGTGGCCAGTTACCTCGAACGGGGGATTGACCTTGCCGAACGGGAGAAAGCGGCCGCCTGTGTTATTCAGCTGTCTACGCCCGGCGGGCTGTACCAGTCGACCCAGGAAATTGTCGGCCACATTTTAAACGCCCGGGTTCCGGTGGTGGTTTACGTTTCTCCGCAGGGGGGCTGGGCCGGTTCGGCGGGAACCTTTATCACCGTCGCCGCGCACTACGCGGCAATGGCGCCCGGCAGCAGGATCGGCGCGGCCCACCCCGTTTCGGTTGCCCCCGGCCCAGAGGAGAAGACAAGTGTCCCCGGCGAAAAAATTACCGAGGACGCGGCCGCCTGGATTCGCTCCCTGGCCCAGTTGCGCGGGAGAAACGCCGATGCGGCGGAGCTGGCCGTCCGGGAAAGCAAATCCTATTCCGACCAGGAAGCCCTGGAGCAAAAGCTGATTGACGCCCGGGCGGGCAATTTAAACGAACTTCTCGAAAAACTGCACGGGAAAGAAATCACCCTCCAGGATGGCCGGAAAGTAACCGTCAACGTCAGAGATGCTTTCCGCCGTTTTGTCGACATGAACTGGCGGGAAAAGGTTTTGGCCACGTTGAGCAATCCGGAAATTGCTTACCTGCTCTTTACTTTGGGGATGATCGGCATCATTGCGGAAATTTATCATCCCGGGGCAATTTTTCCGGGCGTCCTCGGGGGCTTGTGTTTTTTGCTCGGGCTCTACGGCCTGGGCAACCTGGATGCCTACTGGGGAGGTATTTTACTGCTCATCCTGGCCTTCGGCCTGTTTATCGCCGAAGCCTTTGTGGCCAGCCACGGCCTGCTGGGTACAGGCGGCTTGATTGCCTTTGTGCTGGGCTCCCTGCTCCTTTTTACGGGCAGCGGGCCGGGGATTGCGATCAGCCCCTGGCTAATTGCCCTGTTCACCGCCTTCTTTGCGGCTTTGCTGGCCCTGCTGATATTTGTCATTGTCCGGGGTCAAACGCGGAAGGTCCTGACCGGCCAGGAAGGGTTGATCGGGCTGGTGGGGGTGGCGCGCACCCCCCTCAACCCGGGAGGAACCGTTTTTTTGGCCGGCGGTTTATGGAATGCGGTGGCGGAAGAAGGGCAGGTGGAGCAGGGTGAAAAAGTGGTAATTACAAAAGTCGAAGGCTTAACCCTCCGGGTAAGGAGGAAAGAAGCCGATAAATAGCCCATGGCTGCGGATTCAAAATAATCATCTCCGGAAAGAGGGATGTCCATAATTCCTCTTTCCCGATTCCCTATCTTTGAAGGAGGTTGTTAGTTATGGGATTCTTTTCCCTATCAGTGCTGGTGTTGATCATTTTAATGCTCCTTGGCGCCTCGATCCGGATTGTGCAGGAATACGAGCGGGGCGTAATTTTTCGCCTGGGCCGCTGCGTGGGAGCGCGGGGGCCGGGGTTGATCTTTCTGATCCCCATTATTGAACGCATGCAAAAGGTTGACTTAAGGGTCATCACCATGGACGTACCCGCACAGGAAACGATGACCAACGACAACGTGACCATCAAGGTCAACGCCATCGTGTATTTCCAGGTGATCAACCCGGTGCAGGCGGTGGTGAACGTGCTGGATTATATCCGGGCCACGTCGCAGCTTTCCCAAACCACCCTGCGGAGCATCGTCGGCCAGTCCCAACTGGATGAAATTTTAGCCAAAAGGGAAGAAATCAACCAGCGCTTGCAAAAGGCCATCGACGAAGGGACGGAGCCCTGGGGGATCA
>JBFMEJ010000370.1:0-2234 GCA_040753275.1 Bacillota bacterium | reverse complement strand
GTTTCCTGAAGTTCGGGGAGGTGAAGATCGATGGCGCACAAAAAAGGTGTCGGCAGTTCCCGCAACGGACGGGATTCACAGCCGAAAATGCTCGGCGTCAAACGGCAGGACGGCCAGCTGGTCACAGCCGGCAGCATCCTGGTCCGCCAGCGCGGAACCAGAATTCATCCCGGCCGCAACGTCGGCAGGGGCGGCGACGATACCCTGTTTGCCCTGATCGACGGGGTGGTCCGTTTCCAGCGCAAAGGCCGCGATCGGAAGCAGGTTCACGTCGAACCGGTTCCTGTGACGTAGGTCGTTTTCCCGGGTACGAAACCGGTCCTTTCCGGGGCCGGTTTTTTCGTAAGCACCCGGCGCACTGCCGGATTCGCTTGAACAAACCCTGATTGCTAATTTCCCTGCCCTGAAAACAGGCTTACGCCCGCCGTTCGTTTGCCGTCGCTTAAGAGCTACGGGCCGACGAGACATCGGCTTGGTTCGGAGCGAACCAGGCAATTGAGAGGTGAGAGGCGAGAGGTTAGAAGTGAGAATTTTAAATCCCACCTCCAACTTCTCACATCCCACTTCTCAATTGCGCTGCCGGTTCGCTTGCCTTAAGGTGCGCCGTGTCTCGTTGTCGGTGCCTTAAGCATATGTCGCTCCTGGCAAATCGAACGGCGGGCCGCCAGTTTTCGTTTTCTGTTGGTGCCACGAAAGTGGCATGAAGGTCTAATCCCTAATTCCTGTTCTTAAGGAGTTTCTTATGGAAGCCAGGGCCATTTTAGGCGTCATCCGGACCCAAAAACACGACTTTTTGAACCACCTGCAGGTAATCCTGGGGTATTTGCAGCTAAACAAAATCCCCGAAGCTAAAAAATATATTCAGGAAGTGGTTTTGGAAACCGGCCGTTTGAGTAAAATCAATCATCTTTACCCGGCCGAGGCTGCCCTGGCCCTGCTGGTTGCCCAAAACGAAGCGGCCAAAAGAGGAATCACCGTAGAATACGACATTCAAACGGACCTGCAGGCGTCCGCGCTAACGGGCGACGAAATCAGCGCGTGCCTGGAGGATGTTCTTGCGCAAGTCATTCTTTCTTTAAGTCCGCCCCGGATCGTTGACCGTCAAATAAAGTTATATTTAACTGAAGAGCAAGGCTGTTACAACTGTCAGATTAATTTTTATCCCGGCAATTCCGGTGATCTGGAGGAACGGATCAAAGTTATCCACGAGCGTTTAAATCCCCGCAAGGGCCGGGCGGAATTCACCGTAAACTCCGGGCGGGGAGTCATCTCCCTGTACTTTCCGGCAAGGTGAGCACAATGTTTTACGACACGGCTAAAATTTATGTGAAGGCGGGAGACGGCGGAAACGGCTGCGTTTCTTTCCGGCGGGAAAAATATATTCCCGAAGGGGGACCCGACGGAGGGGACGGCGGCCGCGGCGGCAACGTTGTTTTTCGCGCCGACGAAGGCCTGCGCACGCTGGTTGATTTTCATTACCAGCGCCGCTACCTGGCCGGCCGGGGCCAGCACGGAAAAGGAAAAAATATGCACGGAAGAAGCGGGGAAGATCTCGTGGTCCGGGTGCCGGCGGGAACGGTTGTCCGGGACGCGCAAAGCGGCATGGTGCTGGCCGATTTGGTGCGCGACGGGCAGGAGGTGGTGGTGGCCCGCGGCGGCCGCGGCGGGCGGGGGAACGCCCGTTTTGCCGGGCCGAAAAACAAGACGCCGGTCTTTGCCGAAAAGGGAGAACCGGGGGAGGAACGCTGGTTAGAGCTGGAATTAAAGCTTCTGGCCGACGTCGGCCTGGTGGGTTTCCCCAACGCCGGCAAGTCCACGTTGATCTCCCGGGTGTCGCGGGCACGTCCGAAGATTGCCGATTACCCCTTTACCACCCTCGTGCCCAACCTGGGCGTGGTTACTTTAGGCGAAGGGGTCAGTTTCGTCATCGCCGATATTCCGGGTCTCATCGCGGGGGCCCACCAGGGGGCCGGGCTGGGCCACCGGTTTTTGCGGCATACGGAACGTACCAGGCTCCTGGTGCACGTAATCGACGTTGCGGGCGTAGAGGGCCGCGATCCCCTGGAGGATTTTTATGTGCTCAACAGGGAACTTTTCCTGTACAACCCGCTTCTTGCTCAAAAGGTTCAGCTGATTGCGGCAAATAAAATCGATCTTCCGGGAGCCGGGGAGAACCTCCAACGCTTGCAAAAGACCCTCGGTGCCCAATACGAAATTTTTCCCCTCAGCGCTTT
>JBFMEJ010000369.1:0-2235 GCA_040753275.1 Bacillota bacterium | reverse complement strand
TTTCATCGGGGAAGCAGGATCAGCTTTTTTTGTGCAGAAAACCAGTATATTAAGGGTAGGCCTTTATGTTGCTTTGCAGAACGCCAGAGAATGAAAACAGGCGAAGCTATTTTTAATAGGGGAGGCACAGAGGCACCAGGCACAGAGGCGCAAAGAATATATAAACGACCCGGAAAAACGACCCGGAATATTTACTTTGTGCCTTTGTGCCTGGAAACTTTGTGCCTGAACTTTTCAGGGAGGAGAGCTCGTGATTATTCTTAAGGACGCCCGGAAAGAGGCTGAAAAGAACGGCCGCATCGCTGAAACAGTGGCTGGCATTCTGGAAGCGGTGCGCCGTAACGGTGATCGGGCGCTGGTTGAATTGACCCGCCGTTACGATGGGGTGGAGCTAAAAACGATAAAAGTGCCGAAGGGCGAAATAGAAAAAGCTTATGCTCAAACGGCTGGGGAAACCGTTGC
Organism: Bacillota bacterium; assembly: GCA_040753275.1. Classification (GTDB taxonomy): domain Bacteria; phylum Bacillota; class Desulfotomaculia; order Desulfotomaculales; family Nap2-2B; genus JAIMBK01. The sequence goes on along the minus strand of JBFMEJ010000369.1, from coordinate 1,773 downwards.
CGGCATCCGGTTCGCGGCCGAACGAATCAGGGATTTCGCCGCCCGGCAGTTGGCCTGTTTGCAACCTTTGGAGTACGCGAGCATCCCCGGAGTTACCCTCGGCCACCGGCTGATCCCGGTATCTTCCTGCGGGGTTTACGTCCCCGGGGGGCGTTACCCCCTGCCTTCTTCGGCGCTGATGGCCATTATCCCGGCCAGGGTGGCCGGGGTGAAGCGGGTGGCCGCCTGTTCACCGCCAGCCGGGGCTTTGGGCGGTATCCACCCGGTGGTGCTGGTGGCCATGGATATTGCCGGGGCGGACGAAATTTACTGCATGGGCGGGGCGCAGGCGGTTGCCGCCTATGCCTTCGGCACGGAAAGTGTACCCCCGGTAGATCTCATTGTGGGGCCCGGGAATAAATTCGTTACGGAAGCGAAAAGACAATTAAGCGGCCTGGTGGGGATTGATCTGTTGGCCGGGCCCAGCGAGGTCTTGATTATCGCCGACGAATCCGCCTCCCCGCGCCTGGTGGCGGTGGAGCTGCTGGCCCAGTGCGAGCACGATCCGGCTTCCGCAGCCGTTCTGGTCACCACCAGCCGGGAGCTGGCCGAACAGGTGCTTCAGACGATGGAAGAAGAGCTGCCTACCCTGGAAACCGCCCGGCTTGCTTCCCGGGCGTGGGCAGAAAATGGTAAAATTATCCTGGTAAGCGACCTGGAAGAAGCCGTTGATGTGGCCGATCGCTTTGCGCCCGAGCACCTGCAGTTGCAAACGCGCCGGAACGAGGAATTGGCCGCCAGGGTGCGCAATTACGGTTCCCTTTTTATCGGCGATTGCGCCACAGTGGCCTTTGGCGATTACGTTTCCGGCCCCAACCACATTTTGCCCACCATGGGCAGCGCCCGCTTCGCCAGCGGCGTTTGGGCGGGGACTTTCATTAAGGTGGCTCCGTTCCAAAAAGTAACTCCCGCGGGTGCCGCCGCGCTGGCAGGATCCTGCGCTCACCTGGCGGGCGTGGAGGGGCTGGCCGCTCACCGGCGGGCCGCCGAGTTAAGAAAGGGGTAAGCGACAAATTGGGCCAGGCGCAAGCTAAATCGTTGGTACGAGTTCTGGTTGCAACTTTTTTGCCTCACTTTTCCGTTTCCCTGGCTCTGAGTTCCATTGGTCCCCTCGCCCCCTTTTTGCAGGAGGCTTTTCAGATCAACCGCGCCCAGATTGGAGTGCTTACCTCGGCCCAGTCTGTGGGCTCCATCGCCATGGCCACGGTATCGGGGAGTATCGTGGAACGCTTTGGAATCAGATCCTGGATTTTTTTAAGCCAGGCCGCGGCCGGGATCTGCGCCTTTTTTATTGCCTGCACTTCCTCGTTTACCCTCGGGATGGTTTTCTTTCTGGTCATGGGCTTTGCCTTTTCTTTTGTGAACCCGGCGACGACTAAGGCCATTATTATCTTTTTTCCCCACGTGCGCAGGGGGACGGCAATTGCCGTTAAACAGTGCGGCGTACCGGCGGGGGCCCTTTTAGCGGCGGCCTTGCTGCCCGCGCTGGCGATTTTTGCCGGCTGGGAAAAAAGTATGCTGGCCGTTGCGTTGATTGCCGTTTTAGGAGCAGCAGGCGGCTGGCTCCTTTATCCGGACCGCGACGACCATATGTTTGCCGTCAAAGCCGGCAAAAACGGGCCCCCGGGGCAGCATGATTTTCGAAAGGATTTCGGCCGGCTGCTCCGGAATAAAGATTTTCTTTTGACCAGCGTCCTGCAAGGAGTCTTCAACCTGGGGCAGTTCGTGATCAGG
>JBFMEJ010000368.1:0-2252 GCA_040753275.1 Bacillota bacterium | reverse complement strand
CGACCCGCGAATTTTTTAATCAGCCTATGCTCCACCTCCGGCGGCACCAATTCTCTCACGCACCCGCCGAAAGAAGCCACTTCCTTGACGCCGCTGGAACTGATAAAGGAATATTCAGCCCTGGTCATCAAAAACACGGTGTCGATGGTGGGCGCCAGTTTTTTATTGGTCAACGCCATCATAAATTCGTTTTCGAAATCCGAAATCGCCCGCAGGCCGCGAATGATGGCGTTGGCCCCGTTTTGTTTGGCATAATTAACAGTCAACCCGTCAAATGAATCTACTTTTACATTCGGAAAGGGGGCAAGCACCGTTTTCAGCATGTCTACCCGTTCGGCGACCGAAAACAAAGGTTTTTTGCTGGCATTGCGGGACACGGCGACAATTACCTCCTCAAAAAGGGAAGCCGCCCGCTCGATCACATCCAGGTGCCCGTAGGTCAACGGGTCGAAACTCCCTGGATATACTGCTTTTGCCAAGATTCTAGCCCTCCCTGAAGAATGTTAGCATGGTATCACCGTATTTTTCCTGGCGCTCCAGGACGAGATTGTGAATTCTGGAGGGCAACACCTCTCTTTTGCTGCTTTCAACGATAATTATCCCGCCCGGTTCTAATAAACCGTGCCGGGCAATTTGTTCTAAAACAGGCTGCTCCAGGCGCCGCTCGTAAGGCGGATCGAGAAAAATAAGGTTAAAACGCTCCCCTTTTTTGGCCAGCCGTTTGATGGCGGCAAACACATCTTCCGGCAGCACCCGCGCGCCGGCGCTTAAGGACAGCGCGGCAAGATTCTCAAAAATGGTTTTTACCGCCCGGCGGTCTTTTTCCACGAAAAAAGCCGTTTCCGCCCCGCGGCTTAAGGCTTCGATGCCCACGTTGCCGCTCCCGGCGAAAAGATCTAAAAATTTGCTCCCGGCGAGCACGGGAGCCAGGATATTAAACAGGGCCTCCTTTACCCGGTCGGCAGTGGGGCGGCTTGGCCAGTTGGGCGGGATTTTCAGGCGGCGTCCTTTGCAGGCGCCGGCAATAATTCTTACCATAAAATTTCCTTTCCTTTACCTGGGGACCATTATAACATAAAAAAACAAAAAAATCGATTTATTTTGTCGGCAATGTCGGCAATCCCGAAAATCCTTAAAAATCAAGGATTGTTTGCTGTCTTATTATGGTTTGCTAACCATTTGCTAACAGGCCCTATAAACCCCCAGATCCCTGATGGCCTCAACCGCTTTTCTCTGCATGCGAGGGAGAACGTGTGCTATTTCCTTCCCTTATAAATCGGGTCAAAACCCAAAAAAAACCGGGCGCGCGGATTGTACTCCAGATTTGTTTTACGTCCCCTATAACGTCGGGCCGGGATCTTGCCTCCGGCTTCCTTCGGACCCCACGTCGCCGTGGACACCCTTGCCATTGGCTAGCGGTTGGTACTGCCAACCTCCGCAGGGGACTTCCACCCCCAAGTTCTCGCCCATGCCGGGCACACATAAAAGGGTTGGGCGAAACACCCAACCCTCTCTCTCTCTCTCTCAGTTTTTCTTACGCCCGGCTTTCCTGCTCCCTCCGGATGGCTTCCGCCACCCACGACCGGATCAGGGTCTGGTAGGGAATGTCCTTTTTCCGGGCGATTTCTTTGACCGCTTCGATCTGGGACACCCGCAGGCGCAGGGTCACCCGTTTGGTCTGCGCCCGTTCCCGGATTCTTACGGCCAGTTCAGGATCCAATTCGATCGGTTCGTCCAGCGGCTCCAATACCCCACGTTCCATAGCCTCAGCAAAGCTATAGCTATCCCAAAATTCACGCTCTTCTTCTTCGTTGGCAAAATCCGGTATTCTATCCCCTTTAAACTCTGGAAGTTCTTTTTTCTTTGACATATTATCTTTCTCCCTTCATCCGCCTATAATAGCGCCTTTCCGAAAGGTTCATGTCGCGGGCTGTAACTACGCAGATAAGGTTGCCCGGTTTGCGCTCGAACACCACGAAAAGGTACCTCCCGCTGTCGGTTTGTCCGCAGGCCGTAAGGCGGTTTCCCTTTACCTTACGATAAAGCGGGAAGTTGGCAAAAACCTCTTCTGCTTCACCTGGCTCTACGTCATGCCTGGCAATATGGCCAATATTATTCTCATCCCACTCAAACCTGCTTACCTTCACCGCCAACACCTGCTTTCATTTTAAACCTGGATTGTTGCTGATGTCAATACATTGCCTGCTTTACAAGACTCGGCTCCAAGCGCAGGTTAACAATCAAGGCAAACT
>JBFMEJ010000367.1:0-2258 GCA_040753275.1 Bacillota bacterium | reverse complement strand
GTCAAGATAGTCATTAATGAAATGGGGGGTGAGATTGGCAGTTCAGTGATCGCGATGGATAAAGCGCAGAAAAATATTTTATCTGCTCTGGAAGCGGGAGCGGCGCCTCCAGAAGCACCGGACCGGTTCCATCCGCTTCCTGTTCCGCCGGGCGATACTTTAGCAAACAGAGGTTGGGAATCAGACCTTCAGGCTGCTTCCAGCTGTACCAGCAAAGGATACCCGGCATTCGGCTCCAGTTAACTTTTTTGTTTTCTGTTATAGTTGCCAAAGATTATTTTCGAAACATGAAAGGGGTGCAGGCAAATGATTGATCCCCTGACCAACGCGCTGGCAACCTTTTTTATCGGTCTTTACGCGGGTATTTTAAGGGTGTGTTACGGAACCGCCGCCCAGTTGCTGGCTGTTCCGCTGTTGAATATCTTCGGCCTGCCGCCCGTTTTTGCCGCCGGCACAGTCATTGCCGGGAACTTTTGCCAGACCGCCGCAACCCTCGTCCAGAAAGGCTCCCTTTCTTACGCGCACCGGCGGCTGGGGCTAGCCCTGGGCATCTTCGGCATCATCGGCATGTTTCTGGGTCATGCGCTGCTCGCCGGAATATCCGGCTTCAATCAGAATATTTTTACCGCCACCTGCGCTGTTCTTCTTTTGGCCGCGGGAGCGGCAACCCTGGCGTATTCCCACGGTAAAGAAAAAAATTCCGGACCCGGCCAAAATCCTTTTCCGTCCAATTGGCCGTTTTTATTCCGGCCCGGCCCCGGCAGCACCCGGTTTATTGAATTTTTGTCCCTCCCGGCGGTTTTCCTGGCCGGGCTGGGGATCGGCTTCGGCACAGGGTTCTGGGGCCTGGGGGCGGGCCTGCTGGGGATCATTCTCCTGACCGGGGTTTTGCACGCTCCCCCGCAAGTTGCCGCGGCCACCGACCTGATTGCTTCTTCCCTGATCGGCGCCGCGGCCCTGCTTACCTATCTTTTCGCCGGCCACCTGGTGATCGGACCCTTCTTGCTTTTTCTGGCCGGCTTGTTTTTCGGCTCTTGGGCCGGCCACCTGGCGCCGCCGGAAATTAAAGCGGGCCTGTTTCATCCCGCCTTCGGCGGGCTGCTGTTGCTGGGGGCGGCAACGGCGGCTTTAAAAATCGCGGGGTACGCAAAAATCGCCGGGCTGCTGGCGCTGGGGGGGATGATCTTGCTCTGCGCGCTCCTTTTGGCCGGTCATTTCCTGATCAGTTTGCGGTCGCCACGTTCTTTTCCCGGGTGTGCTGCGGAAAACCGCCCGAACATCTGCCCCCTCCCCCGGGAACGGGAAACCGGCTGACCCCATAGGAATTTTTCTTGACTTAATCAAACAACCCCCAGCTTGTTCAGCGTTTTCTTGGTCACCAGAATGAAGCTGGCCAGTTTTTGCGCGGCTAAATCCGTTTCCCACCGTTCCACCAGCTGGAAAGGAAGAAACATTTTCAACCTGTATTTGCCGGTAGCTTCTACTTTCGGCAGTTCCCGCTCCAGCGCTGCGCCCAATTCCCGTTCCACTTCTTTTTTCCTGCTCAACAGCGGCAGGAAAACCTGTTTTTTCTGGCCGTCCATGACCAAATCCAAAACCAGCAGTTCGTGCCCCTGATAGGTTCCTTTCCGCGGCCTGGTTTTTCCAATGCGGTAAAAAACATTTCTATGCTCTAAAACCTTTATACACCGCCACGAACCTTTTAAGCCCAGCCACTGATTAGACGAGGGGGAAACCATCCGGATCCCCCACTCGCCCAGTCTTTCTCTGGTGCGCTCCAGCACCTCGTCCAGAAAGTCGTCAAAATCCCCCAGATCGCCGGCGGCGGGGCTTTCCTCCGCCTTTACCGCTTCTTCCTGCAGCCAGCGCTCGAACCAGTTCAGCACCTTTTTATAACTGTTTTCGTTATACTCCTGAAGAAAAGCCTCTTTTCGCCTGGTAAAATATTTTACAAATTCCTGATTAGACACGCCCCTCACTCCCCGGTAAGGAAGTCTGATAAAACGAAGCCGGCAAGCAAACTCTCCAAACTTAACAAGGGAATCTATCCGTTTTGTTTTTCTTCCTTTGTGTCTTTGTGCCCCTTGCCTCTCTCCCTCCATGCCCTTGTGCCTTTTCCGTGACGTGCTTGCTTACCTTGCCCGCTCGTTCTTTAATGACCCACCCGCAGAACTCCGCTGGCCGCCAGCAGTAAAATAACTACTTCCAGTCCGGCAATGGTGGCGTAAGTCAAATCCTTGCTCTTCAAATAATAAGGA
>JBFMEJ010000366.1:0-2286 GCA_040753275.1 Bacillota bacterium | reverse complement strand
GCCAAAACAATATCCACATCGTTCAGCAGGGAGATGATCTCATCCAAGGACAACTCCCGCTCGATTTTCTTGATCAGGGCTACTTTGTCCGGAGCGGAAACACACACGGCATCGGCCCCGGCCCGGGCAAAACGCCAGGAATCTTTGCCGGGGCGGTCAATCTCAAACTCGCCGTGATAGTGTTTGACGGCGCCCACCCGGTAGCCGCGCCGCTTGAACTCCGCAATGAGTTTCTCGAGAAAAGTTGTTTTTCCGGTGTTGCTGTGCCCCACGATACAGATTAAAGGAGGTGCGCTGCTCACCCTGTCATTCCCCTTTAGATTCTTTCACTCTTTCCGGAGAATCTCGATCTTGTCCCCGACCTGAACCGGCCCGCCTTTGGTGATGCGCACGAAGATGCCTTCCCGGGGCATGATGCAGTCGCCCGTTTCCCGGCGGATGGCGCAATGCGAGTGACATTCTTTGCCGATCTGGGTAACTTCCGCTTCCGCCTGGGGGCCGATTTTCAGCCGGGTGCCGATGGGCAGGCTCACGAGATCAAGCCCTTCGACGGTGAGGTTTTCGGCAAAATCACCGGCCTGCACGTCCAGGCCCTTTTCGCGCATTTTCGCAATGCTTTCCACAGCCAAAAGGCTCAGTTGACGGTGCCAGGGGCCGGCGTGGGCGTCCCCTTCCAGCCCGTGGCCGGCAAGCAATGTTCCCTTTCCGATGTTTTGTTTACGCGTCCCTTTTTCCGGGCTGCTGCAAACCGCCCTGATTACTCCAACCAAAAATACCCCTTCCTTTCTTGCCGGGAAATAATAGCATTTCCCGGTTTCTACCGCCGGGCCGGATATAGCCTCCCGGCTAAAAGCAATTTTGCTCCGCCGGGGAACTTACTCCGGCCGCCGGTATTCTCCGCTTTTCCCGCCGGACTTGCTGATCAGGCGCAAGTTCTGGATGGTCATGCCGCGATCGACCGCCTTGCACATGTCGTAGACGGTCAGCGCCGCCACCGCCGCGGCCGTGAGGGCTTCCATTTCCACGCCCGTTTTGCCCACTGTATGGACCCTGGCCTCCACTTCCACGGTCTGCGGAGGATTTAAGCGAAAATCCACGCTTACGCCGGTCAAATTCAGCGGGTGCGCCAGGGGGATGAGATAGCCCGTCTGCTTGGCCGCCATAATTCCCCCCAGCCGGGCCACGCCCAGAACGTCCCCCTTGCCTACGCCGCCGGTCTCAATTAACCGGAAGGTCTCGGGGCGCATCACCACTTCGCAACGGGCCACCGCCTCCCGGAAAGTATCCTGCTTTTCGCTCACGTCGACCATGCGGGCCCGCCCTTCACGGTCAAAGTGGGTAAACCCGCCGACAGGATTACTCATTTCCATTCTCCCCACTCCCTACTCCCTAACCCCTAATCCCTAACCCCTAATCCCTGTATTTTCCCTGCCCTCATTGTAGATCAAACCAACCCCCCTGACAAGCCCTAAAAAGCCTCTGAAAAATGACCGGGGGCGCCTTTTTGCCCGGCGCCCCACCTCTTCAAGGAAACTGATCCTCTTCCCAAAAACTGATCCCGGTTAGTTGCGGCAGGATTTGGCTTCTCTCTATATCCCACCTCCCCAAACCATCTAAGATATATATATGGCCGGTATGAGAGCAACTTGCCTGTTAATTTATAGATCAGGGCAACAGATTTAAATAACCCGTCTGGCAACGTAAAAGTGCCGCCGGCTTCCTTCGTGAACCGGCGCAAAGGTAAAGGCGTCGTAGGCGGCCAGCGGTTCGAGGCCGGCCAGGGTTAGGGCGCACTCCACTTCCGCGGGCGCATAACCCCTCTCCCGGTGGATTTCCGTAAAATCGCGCCGGCCGCCTTCATCTTCGATCCAGCCCCGCAAACAAATTTCCCAGACGGGTCCGTTCGGATCGTATTTGCTTTCCCAGGTCAGGCCGAGCTTTTCCTCCTGCCACTCCCCAGTTTCCGGGGGCGCGGCGGCCAGCCAGGTAAGGGCGTTGAGATCAAAAACAAACATGCCTCCCGGCGTTAAATTATCTCTTACGCTGCGGAAAACCTGCACCAGGCCGGCGTATTCCAGAATGTAGTTGAGCCCGTCGTGAAAGCAGGTGACCAGCTCCACCGGGGCGTCCAGGCGAAAGGTGCGCATGTCCTGAACCAGAAGAGCGACGGCCAGGCCCGCCGCCCTGGCTTTTTGCCCGGCAACGGCCACCATTTGCGGGGAAATGTCGATCCCGGTAACCTGGTAGCCCCGCCTGGCCAGGGGAAAAAGGGTATTGCCCGTTCCG
>JBFMEJ010000365.1:0-2288 GCA_040753275.1 Bacillota bacterium | reverse complement strand
CGTTTTCATAAGCACCGACACTTAAATTTTTATTCGAAAAACCACCCGTGGCAACGGTTCCAAAAGTATGGACGACGGAATCAAACCAGGACAGTCCGGCGATCTTTAAAAGGACAACTTCGGCAATGGTAATAATCAGATAGATCCGGTACAGTTCGCGGGAGGTAATGGCCACCCGCGGCAATACTTTGCTTTTGGTGGGTCCGGGTACTTCCGCCCGGAAAAGCTGCAGCCCGGCGACTCGCAAAGAAGGGATCAGCGCCACCGTCAGGACGATCACCCCCATTCCGCCCAACCAGTGGGTAAAGCTGCGCCAGAGGAGAATACTCCGCGGTAAAATTTCTACATCGGTCAGCACCGAAGCGCCCGTCGTGGTAAAACCGGACATGGTTTCGAAAAAAGCGTCCACCGGATGGCTCAACGCTCCCGACAAAATAAAAGGCAGGCTACCGAAAATAGCTAACGTCAGCCAGCCAAATGTGGCAATGACAAACCCTTCTTTATAACTTAGCTGATTGGGATCAACCGGAAACCTTACCAAAACAAGGCCAACCGCAGCAGCCAGGAAAAACGCAATCAAAAAAGCTGGAACAGTGTTTTCTTTTAAATATATAGCAATCAGCAAAGAAGGAAGCATTGCCAGTGATTCACAGAGCAGCACCAGACCCAACGTGCGTAAAACCAGGTTCCGGTTCAAAATCCTTTCCTCCCACGTCAAATAACGCCTCGATCGCTCGAATAGTCTGGCCTACGGCAAAAACCACCAGGCGGTCGTTTTCCTGGATCACGTCCTTTCCCTGGGGGATGATGATTTTGCGGTCGCGCAAAATGGCCCCTACGATTACCCCTTTGGGCAGCCCGAGCTTTTCTAAAGAACGGCCGACAACCCGGCTGTTCGCCGGGATGATCAGTTCCACCACTTCCGCCTGTCCGTTTAATAACAGAGACAGGGAGAGCAGCCGCCCGCCCCGGATAAACCGCAAGATTTCGCTGATCGTGATCAGCCGCGGGCTGATCGCCGCGTCTACGCCCAGACGCTCCACCAGCGGCGCGTAGGAAGGCCTGCTTACCTTGGCAATTACTCTTTTCGCCCCCAGTTGTTTGGCTAACAGAGCAATCAGCAAGTTCTCCTCGTCAATCCCGGTTACGGCCACAAAACCGTCCGTCTCGCCGACGCCCTCCCGCTTCAATAAATCGACATCGGTACCGTCCCCGTTTAAAATGAGTACAGGCGGTAAACGTTCAGCCAGCTCACGGCATTTTTGCTCGTTTTGCTCGATGATTTTAACTTCCATCCCCCGCCTGCTCAAACGCTCGGCAAGGTAAAACCCGATTCTCCCTCCGCCCAGAATCATTACGCTATGCATGCGCTGCCTTTTCTTTTTGATCCGCGCACAAACTTTATTGACGCTGTCCAGGTGGGCCAACAGGTAAAGGGTGTCGCCGGTCTGAATTTTGTCGTGCCCCCCCGGAACAATCATTTTCCCCTGGCGGGAAATTCCTACAATCAGGCACGCCTTCGGTATCTGCAGTTCCTGCAGGCGTTTGTTCACAAATTCATGATGGCCTTCCTCGATATTAATTTCCGCCATCTGCACTTTCCCGTTGGCAAAAGGCTCCGTATAAACCGGCAGGGATACACTGAGCAAACGGGAAATTTCCAGGGCGGCGGCAAATTCGGGATTAATCACCAGATCAATCCCCAGTTCTTCCTTGGAAATCCGGAAGTCCCCGGTATAATCGGGATCCCGGACGCGGGCGATGGTGCGGGGAACACCCAGGCGCCTGGCAATCAGGCAGGCGATCATGTTAATTTCATCGCTGTTGGTCACCGCCACCACCAGGTCGCTTTCCGCCACCCCGCAATTTTTCAAGGTCAGGGCACTGGCGCCGTTGCCCCGGAAGGCCAGCACGTCCAACTCTTCTTCAATCCGGGCAACTTTCGCTTCCTCCCGGTCAATCACCACCAGATCGTGCCCTTCGTCAACCAGGCGCCGGGTAATTTCCAGGCCTACTTTTCCTGCGCCAATGATTGTTATTTTCATGATCGCTCCCTCAGTGCCCAAATCTATTCATAATAATTGTTTACCTTACGGGCAAGAAAAAATCAAGTGTTTTTTTATTCTAATTGCCGCCGGCCAAAAAAGTTCCTATCCACTAACAACAGCCGGGCCCCGCAGCATTCACTGCGGGGCCCGGCTGAAAAAGCTTTCCGGCAACGACCTGCTCTCCCGGGGGCTAAACCCCAAGTACCATCGGCCCTGGAGGGCTTAACTGCCGTGTTCGGA
>JBFMEJ010000364.1:1459-2293 GCA_040753275.1 Bacillota bacterium | reverse complement strand
GGGAAAGGAAGGTGGATCAAACCCGATGTTTGGGAAAATAAGGGTTATTATTTTTCTCCTGGCTTTTCCTTTATTGCTTCTTGGTAATTATTACCTTATGACTTCTGGTGAGTTCAGTATTTACAGTGCAGTGGCCATTTTCTTCATATCGGTTTCTGTATTCATGACGGGAATTCACTTCGCGTTTCAAAAACACATTCCTGGTTATTATGGCTACTATTTAATTTTTCTTTCCCTGGTTTTAGGCGTGTTGTTTACCCTGGCTTTGTTAAACCCCTGAAAAAATATGGCAGCCGGGGTTTTTGACCGTAATGAGGGGTGCGAGTGGAAAATATGCCGGTTCCTGATACTCCGGCCGGCCTGGACGGTGCTCCCTTTTAAAAATACCTGCATCCCGATAGCGATCTTAAAGAGAATCATTTTGCAGAGTGCTTCTTGGCGTTACCAATAGCTAATTCAAACTCTTTTTCTCTTGCTTCATACCTGTAAATTGGGGCGGGCTCCGGACCCTGATCGCCCTTTTCTTTTGGACATGCTTTGTGCTCTCCTTTCATCAACACTAAACTTGCCTTCAATTTAAATCTTTTTGTCGTTTCTACCGCCCGGAAATGATTAGGCTCGCTTAACCACGACCGGTACATTTACGGCGGCGCTGCTGATTTGTCAAGACCTTTGATCATAAAAAGATTATCAAAAAATGCCGGTCAATCGCCCCCACGCCTGAAGGCGGGGGCTTGCGGGAGCAATCCTGACAGGCCCTCTCTCCAGGCGCAAGCCTCGCGCTTGTCGAGCGACAGCCTCAGCCGGCCGTTCCATTCGCGGCCCGGCTACGTT
>JBFMEJ010000364.1:0-1449 GCA_040753275.1 Bacillota bacterium | reverse complement strand
CATCCAGGATGAAGCCGGCCTTCTCCGGGCCGGCCAGTCCGGAACAACTTTCTGAGGGCTCTGTAAAAGGCCCCGATGGGGCGGGGCCGGTCAACCCTGGGACGACCCGGCGTATCCGGGCAAGCCGGTAGAACATTGGCTGGGAACTGAACAGGCGAAAAGCCTGCCTTACTTCCGAAAGGAGGTCCTTTATGTTTGTCAACGTAGTCTCCAAAACCGGCAAACCCCTGGCCCCCACCAAAAGGCTGGGAAAGGTACGTCACCTGCTCAAAGAAGGCAGGGCAAAAATTTTCTGTTACGAACCCTTCACTATCCAGTTAACCTACGAAACGACCGAATACGTCCCGGTCGAAGTCAACCTGGGCGTAGACCCAGGCGCGAACGACACTCCTCTGGCGGCCGAACAGCACAAACCGGATGCAAAAACCTGCGAAATCACCTACGCCAAGGAAATCCTTATGCGCACCGATATTTCAGACCACCTCAAGCACCGGGCCGCCGCCCGAGGAGAAAGGCGCGGCCGCCTTCGCTACCGCAAGCCCCGGTTCGACAACCGGCCCAAGACATATTGCTCCGTCTGCGGCAAAAACCACACCCCGAAATTATGGGTGAAAAAGAAGCGCAAAAACGGCAAGGGCTACAAGTGAATCTCCAACGGCCGCGCCTCCATCTGCCGGAAGTGCCAGCACGAACACCCGGGCGAAAAAGGTAGACACGACACCGACAAAATCCTCAACCCCACCCTTCGCAACAAGGTGGAGACTATCGCCAGGAAAGTCGAAAAGCTGCTCAAAGTAATGCCCGTCAAAAAAGTCCGCGTCGAACTGGCCGCCTTCGACACCCAGAAGATGGCCAACCCCGACATCCAGGGCGAAGAGTACCAGCGCGGCACCCTCTTCGGCTACGAGGTGAAGGAATACCTTCTCCTCAAGTACGGCCACCAGTGCGTCTACTGCAAGGGAAAGAGAGGCGACCCCGTCTTAGAAATTGACCACGTCATCCCCACTTCCCGGGGCGGCTCGGACAAAATCTCCAACCTGGTCATCGCCTGCAAGACGTGCAACCAGGAGAAGGGTTCCCGCACCGCCGAAGAGTACGGTTTTCCGAACATCCAGAAAGAAGTTGCGAAATTTATAGCTTTTCGTTATAGCGCCCTCACCCAAAGCTACAAATGGGCGCTCTGGCGGGAGCTTACCAAACTTTGCTCAAATTACAACGTCACCCTGGAAGCCACCTACGGCTACCAGACCAAGGCCCAACGCTTAAAGCTCGGCCTGCCCAAGGCCCAGGTCGTCGACGCCATGGTCATCGCCGCTGGCGACCGGAGTTTTGAACTTCCGCCCGACTTTATCATAGAAAGGCGCGTCAAGGCCCGCCTGCCTTATCACCGCTTCTCCAACGAAAACAGAAAGGGCGTAACCTGCGTGAAGACCCCCGCGGCGAGAACAG
>JBFMEJ010000363.1:0-2296 GCA_040753275.1 Bacillota bacterium | reverse complement strand
GCGGTAAGCGCCTTCATGCTGCTCACGCTGTCCCTGGTCACCTGCACCGCCGCTTTTTATTCCGCCGGTTACCTGAAAGCTGCCGGCGGCGGGGCGCCGGGGCGCACCCGGGAGCTGCGCCGGTATTACGGCCAGTTTAACCTGTTTGCCTTTGCCCTGCTGCTGACCCCTCTTTTGAGCAACCTGGGCCTGGTCTGGATTGCCCTGGAGTTGACGACGCTGGCTTCGGTGCTCCTGGTGGGTTACGAAAACAATGCCCGCGCCGTCGAGGCGGCGTGGAAATACCTGATTATTTCCACCGTCGGCGCCGTCCTTGGTTTGTGGGGAACGGTTTTGCTGTACTACGCCGCGGTGCACGGGTCCGCCCCTTATGCCGGGCTGGACTGGCCCGCTTTATCCCGGCTGGCCGGCGGGTTCGACCCGCAGGTGATGAAACTGGTGCTGCTCCTGGTTCTGATCGGCTACGGCACCAAGGCGGGCCTGGCGCCCATGCACACCTGGCTTCCCGACGCCCACGGCGAAGCTCCTTCGCCGGTTTCCGCCCTCCTTTCGGGCGCCAAAACCAGCGTATCTTTTTACGTGGTGCTGCGCTTTTATTTCCTCGTCCTGGCCACGCTGGGGCCGCTGGCCCAGAAGTTTATGCTGCTGTTCGGCCTGCTCTCGATTGTGGTGGCTGCGGCCTTTATTTTACAGCAGCGCGATTACAAGCGCCTGCTGGCCTATTCCACCGTGGAGCACATGGGCATCGCCGGGATCGGCGTCGGTTTCGGCACCCCGCTGGCCATTTACGGCGTGCTGCTGCATATTTTCAGCCACGCGCTGACCAAGTCCCTGTTGTTTTACGCCGCCGGGAATATTTCTCTAAAATATAAGACCCGGGAAATCACCGGCGTTTCCGGGCTGCTCAAAAGTCTGCCCTTCACGGGCGCCGCCTTTCTCGCCGGGGTTCTGGCGGTCACCGGCCTGCCTCCGTCCGGCATCTTCGTCAGCAAGTTATCCATCCTGATGGCCGGTTTCCGCACTTTCCCCCCGGCCGCCGTCTTTTTGCTGGTGATGGTCGCGGTGATTTTCTTCGGCTTTTTGCGCAGCGTCAATCCAATGCTCTTCAGCCGGCCGGCCGAACCGCCGCCGGAAGCCAAAATCAGCCGGTGGACGACGTGGGCCATGGCGGTCAGCCTGATCTTCGTCATCGGCCCGGGTTTATTTACCCCCCGGCCCTTCGCCCGGCTGCTGGACTCGGCGGTGGCCGTTTTTCTGGGGAGTTGCCCGTAATGCAGCTTCGTTCTCTCCGTGATGTGACGAAAATTAATGGCTTGCCGTTCGGTTTGCCAGGAGCGACATGTGCGTAGAGCCGGTAACGAGACACGGCGCAGGTGAGGCGAGCGAACCGGCAGCGCGAAACGCGCAGATAACACTATGCAAAGAGCAACAGTAAATGCAGTAAGTTAAGTTAAAGCAAGAGAACTAATTTAACGCGCGCATTTTGCAGCGCTGCCTGGTTCGCTCCAAACCAAACCGGTGTCTTGTCGGCCCGAAGCATCGGAGCGACGGCAAACGAACGGCAAGCAAAAACGTATTTTTCTAGAGGTGAAAAGAGTGGGGTTGGATCGATTTTCCGAAATCCTGGGCGCGATGCTGTTGGGAAAAAGCGCGGTGGCGCCGGACCATCGGGTAGCCGAAGTAAAGATCGGCGATCTTGCTGACGCCTGTGTTCAGCTGAAAGATTATGGCAACGCTTTTTTGCTGGATGCCTTTGCCCTGGAGGATTACGCCCAACCGGGAGGTTACCGCATTTATTATACCTTTGACCTGAGCGCCGGGAGCGGCGGGTTCATCACCCTTTGGGCGCGGATGGATGCTCAGCAACCCGTCTATCCGGCGGTCAGTCCGCATATCCACGCAGCCGACTGGTTTGAGCGGGAGATTTACGAGATGTTCGGGATCACCCCCGCCGGGCACCCCCTGCTGGGCGGATTCATCTTCCGGGAAGGGGATGAACAGGATTTATTTCCGCTCAGAACGAGGAGGCAAAATGAAAATACCGTCCGCCCATTGGAAAATCGGCTCGCCGGCAAAAAAACGACTGGCATTGTTGAGGGTGACGGCGTTTTTGAAATGCCCCTGGGGCCGGTTTATTCCGGAGTGGCCGAAGCAGTTCACTTTACTTTAAGCTCCATCGGCGAAGAAACCCTTTGGGTGAGCCCCCGCCTGTTTTACAAGCACCGTGGTTTCGAAAAGGCGGCCGAAAATCTGTCCCCGGAGCAGGTGGTTTTGCTGGCCGAGCGGATTTCAGGGG
>JBFMEJ010000362.1:0-2304 GCA_040753275.1 Bacillota bacterium | reverse complement strand
GCCACGAGGTTATCGACATGCTCGACGTGGCGGAGGTTTTGGTCCACCACCTGCTTTACCGGGAGGAAACCCGCTGGCCGGGCTGGCAAAACAGGGTGGATTTCCCCGAGCGCAACGACGAGAAGTTTAAATGCTTCGTAAACTCCCGCCGCGATCCCGAGACCGGGAAAGTAGAAGTCTTTACGAGGCCATACGAACAAATTATCCCTTAACCCTTTTAAAACATCTCACCGGATTGGGAATTATACCAGTTCCCAATCCCCAATTCCCGTTTTTAAGGAGGTTGTTAGCTTATGCCGCCTAGAATCAGCCTGCAAAAGTGTGACGGGTGCAAAGGAGAAAAGGAAGCTCTCTGCGTAGCCATCTGCCCTGGAGACTTAATGGTTTTAAATGAAGATACGGGGAAAGCCTACTGCCGTTCGACCCGGGATTGCTGGGACTGCATGTCCTGCGTGAAGGCCTGCCCGCAGAGCGCCATTGAAACCCGTTTGCCCTACCAGCTGGGGTACTACCCGGCAAAATTAATTCCCCTGATGGGAAGCAAACGGGTCACCTGGACCTGCATAGATATAAACAACAAGATAGAAAGGTTTACATACCAAAATAGAAATGATTGAAACGACAGAAGTTTCGACGGACAAGCAATTAGGTATAATTGGGGGCTGGCCAGGTTTTTCAGCCCCCAAACCTGCTCTTTTCAATATCCGGACAAAAAAGGAGATGGGCATGGAAAAGGCAACGGTGTTAGTGGTAGGGGGAGGCATTGCCGGCCTGACGGCGGCGGAAAGATTGGGCCGGGCGGGAGTAGGGGTGATTTTAGTGGAAAAGGCGCCCTATCTGGGCGGAAGAGTTGCCCGGCTGCACCGGTTTTACCCCCGGATGTGCTCTCCCCGCTGCGGCCTGGAGGTATTAACCACCAGCATCGGCAGCTTCCCGCATGTAGAAATTCACCTGCTGACGGAAGTTGTGCAGGCGCAAAAAAGGTCGTCCGGCCTCCACACGGTGACCCTGCGGAAAAAACCGCGGCGGGTGAAAGATGCCTGTACGGCGTGCGGCCGTTGCGAGGAAGTGTGCCCGGCCGAAAGAAGCGGCGGGATATTTCCCGCCCCCGGGAAAAAAGCCATCAGCGGCAGCGGTGGATGGGGGTATCCGGCCGCTTATCATATCGACGAAAGGTTCTGTCCTGGCGAAAGCTGCTCCCTTTGTGTGCAGACATGCCCGGAAGGAGCAATCGATTTAAGCCAGCAGACGGAAGAATTTGCCATCGATGTCCAGGGAATCATCATCGCCGCGGGCGGTGAACTGTACGACGCGGCGCTGATCAAGGAATACGGTTACGGCAGGCTGCCGGGTGTCATTACCGCCATGGAACTGGAGGTACTGTTCCGGCCAGACGGTCCCACCGGCGGGGTGCCGCGGAATCCCTTCACTGGCGAACCCCTGCGCCGGGTGGCCTTCATCCAGTGCGCCGGCAGCAGGAATAATAATCATCTACCGTACTGCTCCGGGTACTGCTGCACGGTTACTTTAAAACAGGTTCAGTACCTTCACCAGTCCCTGAAAGACATCCAGACGTATATTTTTTACCAGGATATCCGCACTCCCGGAAAGAATGAAGATTACTACCGGTTTATCCGGGAAGAATACTGCCCGGTGTTTATCCGCGGTCTGCCTTCGGAAATCGCCTATCAGGCGGAAAGCAAGAAATTAATGGTGAAAGCCGTGGACACGCTGAGCAGAAAAACGGTGGCCGGGAAATTCGATTTAGTGGTTCTGGCCGCCGGACTGGTCCCCGCGGCGCTGCCCGAATTTTCCGGCATCGAGCGGGACGGCTATGGTTTTCTTTCCGGCCATGGACCTTGCGACCCCACGGAGCTACGGCACTCGGGAATCTGGGCGGCCGGCTGCATCCAGGGGCCCATGGATGCGGAGGAAAGCGTCAAAAGCGCCCTGGCCGCGGTGGCCCAGTGCCTGGTCAGGCTCCGGCAGGAACCGGCGGTATCCCCGGAACTGGATCGAAAGAAATGCGATCGTTGCGGCCGCTGCGCCAAGGAATGCGTGTACGGGGCCTGTGTCCTGGGTGAAGACGGCTACCCGGCCGTTTCCCCGGCGGATTGCCGCGGCTGCGGCATCTGCCAGGGCGGGTGCCCGCTTTTGTGCATCCACCTGCCCGGCTACGAAAGCAAAAATATTGAAGCGATCATTGATCAGGCAAGGAAGGAAGAGAAGGCGGAGCGCACCGTCCTCCTCTTTTTATGCAAAAACGACGCTTATCCGGCGTGGGTGAAATTAACCGGAAAGGAA
>JBFMEJ010000361.1:0-2323 GCA_040753275.1 Bacillota bacterium | reverse complement strand
TTACGCGTCCTGCAGGGCGGCTACGCCCGGCAATACCTTTCCTTCCAGAAACTCCAGGGAGGCGCCTCCGCCCGTGGAGATGTGGGTCATTTTATCCGCTACCCCCGCTTTTTCCACCGCCGCTGCCGTGTCTCCGCCGCCGACGATGGTTACCGCCCCGCTTTGGGCCAGCGCCCGGGCGATTTCAAACGTCCCCGCGGCAAAGGGGGCCATTTCAAAAACGCCCAGGGGGCCGTTCCAGACCACCGTTCTGGCCTTCGCCACGGTCTCCCGGAAAATCTTGACGCTTTCCGGCCCGATATCCAGGGCCATCCATTCGGCGGGAACATCAGCCGCGGGGACGACTTTCGGCCTAGCGTCGGGATCCGGGGCCAGGGCCACCACTAGATCAACGGGAAGCAGGAGTTCAACCCCCTTTTCCCCGGCCTTTGCCATGAGCCTGCCGGCCAGTTCCACTTTATCCGCTTCAACCAGGGACTTCCCCAGGGCGCAGCCCCGCGCCTTCAAAAAGGTGTTCGCCATGCCGCCGCCGATAATCAGGGCATCGACCTTCTCCAGCAGGTTTTCGCAAACGCCGATTTTATCCGATACCTTGGCCCCGCCCAGAATGGCCAGAAAAGGGCGTTCTGGGTCCGTCAGGGCCTTGCCCAGCAGATTGATTTCCTTTTCCATGAGAAAACCGGCCACGGCTGGTAAAAATTGCGCCACCCCGGCAGTGGAAGCGTGGGCGCGGTGGGCGGCACCAAAGGCGTCGTTCACGTAAAGGTCCGCCAGTTCAGCCAGGCGCCGGGCAAACTTTTCGTCGTTTTTTTCTTCTTCGGGGTAAAAACGGACGTTTTCCAGCAGCAGCACATCTCCCTGCTCCATTCCGGCAATGGCCGCCTTTGGCTCCTCCCCCACGCAATCATCCACTTTTTTGACCGGCCTCCCCAGCAGTTCCTGCAGCCGGTGCGCCACCGGGTCGAGGCGGTAGCGATCGTCCCGCTTTCCTTTCGGGCGGCCCAAATGAGAAACCAGGATAACTTTTGCCCCCCGCCCGGTTAAATAACGAATGGTGGGCAAAGTAGCCTTGATCCGGGTGTCGTCGGCTACGTTGCCGTTTTGATCCAAAGGAACATTGAAATCTACCCGCACCAGCACCTTTTTTCCGGTTACGTCAACATTCGCTACAGACTTTTTCCTCATTCCCCGATCCCTCACCCTTCCATAATTGATCGAAAATTTTATCGATCCCGAAACGCTCCCGGGTTCTTGAGTTCTATTTTACCGAATGCTGCCAGCCGCCACAATCATTACTTCCCCTCATTCCTTTTACAAACCCCTTTGCGCCATATACTTGACAAGATCGACCACCCGGTTGGAATAACCCCATTCGTTGTCGTACCACGCGATCACCTTCACCAGGTTGTTTTCGATGACCATGGTGGAAGGCCCGTCAACAATGGCGGAATGGGGGTCCCCGTTGTAATCGCAGGAAACCAGGGGCAATTCGCTATAAGCTAGGATGCCCCTTAATTCGTTTTCTGATGCTTCCCGCAGGACATAATTAACCTCGTCCCGATCCACTTTCCGGCCGACTTCCACCACCAGGTCCACAACGCTTACGTTGGGCGTCGGCACGCGCATGGCGAATCCGTTCAGTTTGCCTTTCAGTTCGGGCAGGACCAGGGCCACCGCTTTCGCCGCCCCGGTAGTGGTTGGAATAATGCTCATGGTTCCCGCCCTTCCCCGGCGCAAATCCCGGTGGGGCATATCCAGAAGCTGCTGGTCGTTGGTCACGGCGTGGACGGTAGTCATTAAGCCCTTCTGGATTTCGAAGCGATCGTGAAGCACCTTGGCGACGGGAGCCAGGCAGTTGGTGGTGCAGGACGCATTGGAGACAACGTGATGCGCGGTCGGGTTATACTGTTCGTGGTTTACCCCCATGACCACGGTGAAGGTTTCTCCCTTGGCGGGAGCGGTCAGCACTACCTTCTTTGCCCCGGTTTTCAGGTGCCGGGCTGCCTCGGCGGGATTATTCAATTTGCCGGTTGATTCGACGACCACATCCACTCCCAGCTCGCCCCAGGGAAGATTTTCCGGATCGTGCTCGGCAAAGACCTTAATTTCCTGGCCGTTGACCAGCAAGGAATTCCCGTTTCCCTGAACATCCATCGTGAGCCGGCCGTGAATTGAATCGAATTTGAGGGAATGGGCCAGTGTCTGGGTATAATGGTCATTTAACGGGAGACGACGGGACTTGTGATTTACCGCTACTACCTGCACTTCCGGATCCCCCAGGGCGGCCCGCAAAACACACCTGCCAATCCGACCGAAACCATTA
>JBFMEJ010000360.1:0-2331 GCA_040753275.1 Bacillota bacterium | reverse complement strand
TAAGAACGCATCACGGTAGGATAGATTTCTATTCTAACGGAGGTGAGGGTTTATGACCAACGCAGGGCAGCAGGACGTGACTACGGTTTTAATCATCCAGGAAGAGGCGCACCGGTACGCAAAAATGATTGAAGAAGCTTTCCCGGAAGAAGTCAAAGCGGGCAAAATCAAATTAATTCCGTGCGTCGACGAGCGGGAAATTCCGGAGGACGTCAGTAACGTCAACATCGTCGGCACGTGGCCGCTGGTGAAGCAGGTTCCGCAAATGAAAAATCTGAAGTGGCTGATGACCTTCAGTTCGGGGATCGACCACTGGGAAAAGGCAAATCTTTTGCCGCGGGAAATTCCGTTAATTCATTTGCCCGGCGGCTCGGGTATCCCGGTGGCGGAATTTGTCATCGGCCTGATGCTCAACCACGTCAAATATTACAATCAAATTTGGGACAACCAGAAAGAACACAAGTACCAGCGCCTGCAGGGCAAGGAACTTTACGGGAAAACCCTGGGGATTATCGGTCTGGGCGGGATCGGCCGGCAAATCGCCAAAAGGGCGAAAGCCTTCGATATGTACGTAATCGGCTCGGAAATTCAAATTATCGACATTCCGTTTGTCGATAAGGTTTATTTAAGCAAAGATTTCGAGGAAATATTGAAGATCAGCGATTTTGTAGTGCTCTCCTGCCCGGAAACGCCCGAAACCATCAACATGATGAATGAAGAACGATTTAAAATGATGAAGCCGACCGCCTATTTTATCAACTGCGCCCGGGGCTCCCTGGTGGTGAAAGACGCCCTGATCAAGGCGTTGAACGAGGGCTGGATCGCCGGGGCGTCTATCGATACCCACTGGATTAAGAATCCGCTGCCCTCGTACCTTCCTCCCGACGACCCGCTTTGGAACGCCAAAAACGTTTTCATTTCGCCCCATATTTCCAGCTGGACGGACATGTACACACCGCGCTTCGGGGCGGTCTTCGTCGAAAATATCCGGCGCTACCTGCAGGGCGAGCCGCTGATCCACGTGGCCCCCGGATTTGGGGTGAAAACGGAAAAGTAAAATTTTGGGCGCCGGGCGGCCAGGACGGAAAAACACCCGGTTACAACCGGGTGTTTCTTTTTCCGGCTTATTTCTCCGGCTTATTTCCGGCGCTGCAAACCCATTCCCCTTGTTTACTCAGGAGCCATTCTTCCTGTGCGTTTGGTGCCTTTGTCCCTTTGTGTCTTTGTGCTTACCGGTAAGACATCAGGGAAGGCAGGAAGGTGGCAATTTGCGGAAAAGCAATCAAAAGGGCGCAGCAAACAATAACAGCGATTAAAAAGGGCCAGATCCCCCGGAAGATAACCTCCAAAGGAACGTCGGGGGCAATCCCCTTGATAATATACACGTTCATTCCCACCGGCGGCGTAATGACCCCCATGGCCACCACTAAAACAATAATCACCCCGAACCAGATCGGGTCATAACCAAGGACATCCACGGCGACCGGGTAAAAAATGGGAATGGTGAGCAGGATAAGCGCCAGCGCATCAATAATACAACCCAAAAGCAGGTAAATAAACAGAATAATCCCCATAATGACAAAGGGCGGGTAGGGCAGGGAGCCCGTCCACGCCGCCAGTTCGAAAGGAAGGCGGCTGACGGCGATGAAGCGGCCGAAAATGGTCGCCCCGGCCACCAGAAACATAATCATGGCCGTGGTCCGGGTGGTGTCCACCAGGGAGCGGTTGAACCCCTGCCAGGTCAAATGCCGGCCGAGCAAAGAAACCGCCAGAACGCCGGCCGAGCCCACCGCGCCGGCTTCGGTGGGGGTAAACCAGCCGGCAAAAAGCCCGCCGATGGAAAGGGCGAAAACCACCAGCACTTCCGGCAGGCCGCCCCGCAGGGAAGCAAGCACCTCCCGGAAGCCGGCCCGGGGTCCGGGCGGTCCCAGCGCCGGGTTCCGCCAGGTAATCACCAGAATTGCCGCCATGTAAAGCAAAGTGAGTAAAATTCCGGGCAATATCCCGGCAATGAACAGCTTACCGATGGATTGCTCCGTAGCGATCCCGTAAACCACGAAGATGACGCTGGGCGGGATCAGGATCCCCAGGGCCCCGCCGGCAGCCACGCTGGCCGTGGCCAGGGAGCGATCGTAATTGAATTTTCTCATCTCCGGGATGGCAATGGCGCCCATGGTGGCCGCCGTGGCCGTATTCGACCCACAGACGGCGCCAAAAATGGCGCAGGCCGCTTCGCAGGCAACGGCCAGCCCGCCGGGCAGCCCGCCCAGCAGTTTGTAGGCAAAAGAAAAGAGCTTTGAGCCGATCCCCGAGTAATAGGCCAGAAACCCC
>JBFMEJ010000359.1:0-2331 GCA_040753275.1 Bacillota bacterium | reverse complement strand
AAAGGGTGTTCAGCGAGGCGGCCAGCAGGTCCAGCTCGTCTTCCGAACACAGGCTGATCCGCCGGCCGAAATCCCCCGCCGCCATGGCCCGGGCGACCTGGTTCATCTCCAGCAACGGGCCGGTCAGCCGGCGGGAGAAAAGAAAAGCCAGGAGGCTGGCCGCCGCGATGCCGGCCAGCAGGGTGTACAGGGCCACCTGCTGAAGGGCCTTCAGGTTAGCCGCCAGGGGGGCGACCGGCGCGTGAATAAAGAGGGCGCCGGCAACCTGCCCGTTCCTTTGCAGCGGGATGCCCGCCACGATTACCTCCGTCTCGAAAAAAGGGTTATGCTCCCTGCTGACCACCCGCTCCCCCTGAAAAACCTTTTCTACGCTGCGGGGATTCAGCAGCGCGGAAGTGTAGCCGCCGGTCAAATCCATGCTCCAGGGCGGGGCACCCCTGCCCCCCGGCGCCCCCCGTTCCCGGTTCATCATCCCGCGGTGGCCCGGGCCCATCTCCATGCCCATGCCCATGCCTGCGCCCAGGCCCGCGCTCTGCCAGTGCAAAATGCGCCCCTGGCGGTCGACAATCATGACGCTGGCGTTCATCAGCCGGGAAAGCAGGAGAAGCTGCCGGCTGATCACCAGCGGATCTTCCTCGTGCACCAGCGCCTCGGCGAGTTTTTCCCCCTCCCGCAAAAGGGAGTTTTCCTGCTGCCGGTAATATATCTTTTCCATGGCCCCGGCCTGGATCAGGGCGGCCAGCCCCAGCACAATGACGACCAGGGCCAGCATGGCCAGCCAGAGCTTGCTGCGGATGGAACGGATCACGGGCCAACGCATCTTCATTTCGGCGCCTCGAATTTATACCCCACGCCCCAGACCGTGGTGATGTACTGGGGGGCCGCGGGGATTTTGGCCATCTTTTCCCGCAGGCGGGTGATGTGGGTATCGACCGTCCGGGCTTCCCCGAAAAAGTCGTACCCCCAGACCTTTTCCAGAATCTGCTCGCGGGTAAACACCCGCCCCGCCGAACGGGCCAGTAAATGGAGGATCTCATATTCCTTGGGGGTTAAGGAAAGGGGTTCGCCGAGGAGAAAAACTTCGCGGGAGGCGGGCTTGATGGTCAGGCCGGGAAACTCGAGCACCTCTTCCGGCAGCTCCGGCGGTTCCTGCGTCTGCCGGGCGCGGCGCAGCACCGCCTTGACCCGGGCAGCCAGCTCCCGCGGGGAAAAGGGCTTGACCACGTAGTCGTCGGCCCCCAGCTCCAGCCCCAAAATGCGGTCCACTTCCTCCCCGCGGGCGGTGAGCATAATTACCGGCACATTTGATTTCCGGCGAATTTCCCGGCAAACTTCCCGGCCGTCCACGCCGGGCATCATAATGTCCAGAATAACCAAATCAAAGGGGGTCTGCCGGAAAAATTCCAGGGCCTGCCGGCCGTCCTTCGCCTCCGTAACCGCAAAGCCCTCAGCTTGCAAATACATCCGCACCAGGTCCCGGATTTTCGCTTCGTCGTCGGCAACGAGAATTTTTGCCTGCGCCACCAAAACATCCTTTCACAAAAGACTTTTCCTAGAATTATAACACATTTTTGCAAAATACAGCAAAGAAAAAATTAGCCACCCTGCCTTTAAAACACCCGCTTTAACCCCCCGCCGAAAAGAGAGCAGACCTTCGCGGTCAGTTTCACCAGGGGGTTTTTGAGCACTGCTTCCAGCTGCCGGTACTCTTCCCGGCAGCGGGTCAGGTCCTGCTGGAGAAAACGGAGGGAGCGTTCCAGTTCTTCCTCCCGCTTTAAAGCGTTGCGCAGATCACCGCTGAGGGCGGCCACTTCCTCTTTCAACCGGCGCTCTTCCTGACCGACCAGATTCTTGCTCTTCTCGAGCTTCTGGCGCAGCTCCACAACCTCCATTTGCAATTCCGCCACCTTTGTCGCATGGCGCTCCTTTAATTCCGTAATTTTGGCCTTGTTTTCCCGGTCGCGCTCCTTATATTGCTGCAGCCTGGTGAAGAGGGCCTCCAGGGAAGCCTGGTTTTTACTGATCGTTTCTCGCAGCTGCTGGTTTTCCGCCTCTTTTTCGCGGGCCCTTTTCACCCAGAGGCGGCACTGGTGCAGGATGCTGTTGGCCTTGGCTTCCAGCTTGTTGATGTGCTCCCGGTAGCGGAAGATTTCTTTTTTGCGCAGGGAAAGAAGCAGGTCTTTCTCGGCCATTTGGGTCACCAGCTGCTCGTGCCGGCCGATTTCCTCCGCGCGCTGCGCCAGGGCCGCGGCCGCCTCCTGGTGGGCGGCGGTCGCTTCTTTTAAGCGCTCCTCCAGAACCAAAACCCTTTTTTGCCAGCGCTCGCGATCC
>JBFMEJ010000358.1:0-2337 GCA_040753275.1 Bacillota bacterium | reverse complement strand
AGGCCGGGTTTTATTTACCCGGATCGTGGATTCGTTACATAGCTTTTTCGAACTTGGAACTTCGCACCGCGCATACCGGGAAAGGGGGTTGCTATGTCCAAACAAGACGTGATTGAAGTTGAAGGAACGGTAATTGAACCACTTCCCAATGCCATGTTCCGGGTTGAACTGGACAACGGGCACAAGGTGCTCGCCCACGTCTCCGGCAAAATTCGCATGAATTTTATCCGGATCCTTGCCGGCGACCGGGTGATGGTTGAGTTGTCTCCTTACGATTTAACCCGGGGCCGCATTGTTTATCGCTATAAATAAGTGTTTTTTTAAGGAGTGTTGTGACGATGAAAGTACGCCCTTCCGTCAAAGTGATTTGCGAGAAATGCAAAATTATCCGCCGGCACGGAAAAGTGCGGGTGATCTGTGAAAACCCAAAACATAAACAAAGACAAGGCTAAATTCCCAACGACCCACGACCAGAAGGAGGTGTTTTTGGATGGCCCGGATAGCCGGGGTAGATTTGCCGCGCGATAAACGGGTAGAAGTCGGCCTTACTTATATTTACGGGATCGGCCGTTCTTCCTCGAAGAAAATTTTGGCCCAGGCGGGAGTTAATCCTGATACACGGATTAGAAACCTTACGGAAGAAGAAGTCAACAAATTAAGGGAAATTATTGAAAAAAATTACCAGGTCGAGGGAGACCTGCGCCGGGAAGTGGCCATGAATATCAAAAGGCTGATTGAAATCGGGTGCTACCGCGGGCTGCGCCACCGCCGCGGACTGCCCGTGCGCGGCCAGCGCACCAGAACGAACGCCCGCACGCGCAAAGGTCCGCGGAAAACCGTAGGCGTGCGCCGCAAGAAATAGTCGTCAGAGGTCAGAGGTCAGAAGTCGGAAAAAAACCATTTCCTAAGATCCAATTATTCCCTGTCGGCATAAAAAACCGGCATAAAAGGTCGTTGGAAATCACAGGTCAGATTTAAAAATCCGTTCCGACATCCGACTTCCGACGACCGACATCCGAACAAGGAGGTATCTCATCAATGGCTCGTCGAGCAGTTCGCCCCAGGCGGCGGGAACGCAAAAACATCGAGCACGGGGTAGCGCATATCAAGTCTACCTTTAATAATACAGTGATCACCATCACCGACCCGAAAGGGAATGCCATTTCCTGGGCCAGCGCCGGGACGGTGGGCTTTAAAGGCTCCCGGAAGAGCACGCCTTTTGCCGCCCAGATGGCGGCGGAAGCGGCGGCTAAAGAAGCCATCGAACACGGGATGAAGCAGGTGGAAGTGATGGTCAAAGGCCCCGGAGCAGGCCGCGAAGCGGCAATCCGTTCCCTGCAGGCCGCCGGACTGGAAGTAAGTTTGATCAAGGACGTTACTCCCATTCCGCACAACGGCTGCCGGCCGCCCAAGCGGAGAAGGGTGTAATAAGAGGAGGTAATTCAAAAGTAAATGGCCAGATACACAGGTTCGACGTGCCGTCTGTGCCGTCGCGAAGGCATCAAGCTTTATTTAAAAGGGGACCGCTGCTATTCCCAGAAATGCGCCGTGGACCGGCGCAGTTACGCTCCGGGCATCCACGGTCAGACCCGGAAAAAACTGAGTGAATACGGTATTCAGCTGCGGGAGAAACAAAAGGCGCGCCGGATTTACGGAGTGCTGGAGACCCAGTTCCGGAATTATTTTGCCCGGGCCGAGCGCATGAAAGGCATTACCGGGGAAAATCTCCTGCGCCTTCTCGAACGGCGGCTGGATAACGTGGTTTACCGGCTGGGGCTGGCTACTTCGCGCGTGGAAGCCAGGCAGCTGGTCCGCCACGGGCACTTCCTGGTGAACGGGCGTAAGGTTAACATTCCCTCTTTCCTGGTTCGCCCCGGGGACGTGGTGGAAGTGGCGGAAAAAAGCAAGGAATCCCCGAAGCTGACGGAGTTGATGGAGCGGGCCGCCGAGCAGGTTCCGCCGCCCTGGCTGGAGTACGACAAGGAACGCGCCATGGGGAAAGTACTGGCGCTGCCCACGCGGGAGCAAATTGACGTTCCCATTCAGGAGCATCTGATTGTCGAGCTGTACTCCAAGTAGTGCGGTTCCTGAATAGCCGTCGAGGTCAGGGGTCAGAAGCCGGAAAGAAAATCCTGAATTTTTCCGACATCCGGCTTCCGACGACCGACATCCGAAAAAGAGGGAGCCGGAAAAGTTTGTGGGGGAAGTGAAGAGGCTGCGGGCTGGGTTTCCCGTTGAAAACCGGCCTCCAACCTCCGGCTTCTAACCTCCAAAGGGGGGTAAGTCAGTATATGTTGGAAATTGAAAAGCCCCGGATTGAATGTGTCCAGATGAGCG
>JBFMEJ010000357.1:0-2349 GCA_040753275.1 Bacillota bacterium | reverse complement strand
CTGTATGGGCCGGGTCTACATCCTGGCCGGCATGCTCCGTCATTGCAACTACCGCGTAGAAATCGTCGGTCCGATGTCCGGAAACGGCATATGGGAGCCGCTTGCCGGCATCGACATCCCAGTCAAAGCCTTCAAAGCGGCAAACCTGCCTGCGTTCATCAGGAGTCTGCCCGACTTATGCCGGAGCGTGGAGGGAGATTTAATCTACGCTGTAAAGCCCCTTCCAACCAGTTTCGGTGCCGGACTGGCGCTCAAAATACGCCGGGGGGCCCCCCTCGTCCTGGACATCGACGACTGGGAAAAAGGGTTCTTCCTGGTCCAAAAGCCGTGGAAACGTTTCCTCAAGGGGCTTCTAAAACTGGGCCGGCCGCACTCTTATTTCCACGCCGCCCTGATGGAAAAACTCATCCCGCTGGCCGACGCCCTGACCGTAGCATCTTCTTTCCTGCAACGTAGGCACGGGGGCATAATTGTACCGCACGCCCGGGATACTGGCTTTTTCAAGCCAGGACAGAAAACAAGAAAACCTCTTCCATTTATCGGGGAACTTGCCAGCAAAAAGATAATCATGTTCCTCGGCACCCCCCGCCCGCACAAGGGTCTCGAAGACCTGATCAATGCAGTAAAGCTACTGAACAACCCCGGCATTGCACTGATTATCATCGGCGCCGCCGATAACAGCCGCTCCCGGCAAGCGAAAGAAGCCGGCATCATTCTGCTCGGCAAACAACCCTTTCATACCGTCCCCGACCTTCTGGCAGCAGCCGACCTAGTGGTTCTGCCCCAGCGGGCCGAGCCGTGTGCCGAGGCCCAGGTGCCGGCCAAGGTTTTTGACGCTATGGCCATGGGAAAGCCGGTAATTGCCACTGCCGTATCTGATCTGCCGGAAATCTTAGACGGGTGCGGGATCATCGTCCCACCCGGCGATCCCCGCGCCCTTGCCCGGCAAATCAACCTGCTCCTACATAACAAAGAACTGGCCGACGCTCTGGGGCAGGCAGCGCACCGGAAATGCGTTGAGCAATACAGTTGGGACGCCGTTTCCGGTACGCTCAACAACCTCATCAAAAGTCTGTGGAAGAAGCGTCGCTGCAAGGAGATTGCTTCGCTTCGCTCGCAATGACCTTGCGATGAAGACAAAGATTCCTCGCTTCGCTCGGATTTGGGGGTAAATTTCGCACAAAGTTTCTCGTTATTCGGTGCCATTTCGCCGAAATTTACCCCCAAAAGGCTCCGCAATCTCCTGCTGAAAGCTGGCCGCTGACAGCTCATACAAGATAGGAGGTATCCTGCACTTGCAGTACACCGGCGAAAGATTTATCCCGGACTGCCAGGACATACCGGAAATCAACGCCCGCTGTCATATCGAAAGGTACCTTTTCGCCAAAAACTACGTTAAGGGCGCTTTCGTCCTGGATGCTGCTTGCGGCACCGGTTACGGAGCAAACATTTTAAAAAAGCAGGGCGGAGCCGGAAAAGTCATCGGCATAGATATTTGCCCGGAAACCATTGCCTGGTGCAAAAGTCGTTACCCCGACCTTACTTTTCTCGTCCAGGATGTCAGGAGCCTTGATTTCCCCGCAAAATTTTTCGACATCGTCGTTTCTTTCGAAACCATAGAACACGTCGCCGACGGCGCTCGCTGGCTTGAAGAATCCTGGCGGGTTCTAAAAAAAGGAGGACTCCTTATTGTATCATCTCCGAACAGGGACGTTACCGCCCCCGGCAAAAAAATCTCCCACCGGCCGGCTAATAAATTCCACCACTTCGAGTACAACCAGGCCGAATTCTGCGAAGCCCTTTCCCGCTGCTATGAAATAACCGGGCTTTACGGCCAGTGGTTTGTTTCCTTAAAAAGTCTGCGCAACCAGCAAATTTTACAAAAACTCGGGCCGGTGCAGTATCTGGTTAAACCGCTACTTCTAAAATTTAAACTAAAATTTAAACCGCCGGCCCGTCAAGACGGAACCAAGGGCGCCCCGGCGTGCCCGGTACAAAAACTAAACAATCATTCGGCGCCCCGGTACCTGATTGCAGTCTGCCGAAAAAAAGAGGAGTGACTAAACCAGTGAAGGTAGACATGGGCTGCGGCGCTCACAAGAAAGAAGGTTTCTTCGGTATCGACAAAATGCCCCTGGCAGGTGTGGATCTGGTCTGCGATATTGAAAAGGGCATCCCCCTCAAAAGCAACGTGGCCGAATACATTTATTGCGAGTACCTGCTGGAACACATTGAAAACATCGAACGTGTAATGGCTGAAATATATCGCATAGCCCGGCCCGGCGCCCTGGTTGAGATAAAGGTTCCTTACTTCCTCTCCACCGGCGCCTTCCAGGACCCTACCCAAAA
>JBFMEJ010000356.1:0-2354 GCA_040753275.1 Bacillota bacterium | reverse complement strand
CATTTTTCTGCGCCTCCACGATTTCCGACATGTTCAGCGTGCCGGTGATCATGATCACGCCCAGCAGGGCCAGCACCAGCGGCAGCTCATAACTGACCATCTGGGCCACCACGCGCATGCCGCCCACTAAAGAATACTTGTTGCTGGAACCCCAGGCGCCCATCCAGAAAATGATGGTGGAAAGGGAGGTCACGGCAATCAAGTAAAACACCCCGATACCCATGTCGATGGCGGCCATGCCGTCTCCCCACGGCACCACCGCGAAGGCCAGGGTGGGGGGCGCGAAAACAACCAGCGGCGCCAGCAGATAAATCACTTTATCCGCCGAACGGGGAATTAAAAACTCTTTGGTCATTAATTTGATTACGTCGGCCACGGTCTGCAGCGTGCCCTTCGGGCCGACCCGGTTGGGCCCGATGCGGCACTGGATGTAGGCGCAGATTTTACGTTCCATCAGCACCAGCCAGATGACGTTGAGCGAGATAAAAATAATAATCGCCGAGGCCTTGATGATCATCATGATAATATCGTTGGCCAGCAAAGGCACCCCGATGGAGTCCAGCAAACCTCTGATCCAGGAAGCTATATTGAGAAAAATATTTTCACCCATCTCTCTTCTCTCCCCCCTTGCGCTAGCAGTCCACTTCGCCGAGGACGATATCCAGGCTGCCCAGGATGGCGATCACGTCGGCGATCTTCCAGCCCACGCACAGCTCCGCCAGGCACCCCAGGTTGATGAAAGACGGGCGGCGGAAGTGCACCCGGTAGGGCTTGTTGCTGCCGTCGCTCACCACGTAGCAGCCAAAGATACCTTTTGAGCTTTCGATCTCTGTGTACGCCTCGCCGACGGGCGGCTTAATCACCTTGGGCACCTTGGCCTGGATCGGCCCTTCCGGCAGGCCGTCCAGCGCCTGCTGGATAATCCGGGCGGACTGGCGCATCTCTTTCATCCGGCAGACGAACCGGTCGAAGCAGTCCCCGTTCTTCCCCAGCGGCACCTCGAAGTCAAAACGGTCGTAAATGCCGTAGGGACGGTTTTTCCGCAAATCGAAATTCACGCCGCTGCCCCTTAAATTCGGCCCGCTTAAGCTGTAGTTAATCGCCTTTTCCGGCGGGATGACGCCCACGTATTTGGTGCGCGCCTGGAAAATTTCGTTGCCGGTAATCAGGCCGTCGTATTCATCGCACAAGGCCGGGAAGTCGGCGAGGAATTTTTGGAGCAGGGGAATAAACCCCTCCGGCAAATCGTCGGCCACGCCGCCGATCCGGAAGTAGCTGACGGTCATGCGGGAGCCGGTGAGCATTTCAAAAAGGTCCAGGATCCGCTCGCGGTCCCGGAAGGTGTATAAGAAGCCGGTCAAGCCGCCGATGTCCCCCGCATAGGAGCCGATGGCCATCAGATGGCTGGCGATCCGGGAAAGCTCACCCACGATCACCCGGATGTACTGGGCCCTTTCCGGCACCTCAATGCCCATCAGTTTTTCGACCGCTTCCACGTACCCCCAGTTCATCAGCATGTTGGCCAGGTAATCCATCCGGTCCGTATACGGGATCACCTGGGTATAGGTGCGCGCTTCGGCCAGCTTCTCCACTCCCCGGTGCAGGTAGCCCGGCACCGGAATGGCCCGCACCACCACTTCCCCGTCCAGCTCCAGAATTACCCGGAAAACTCCGTGCGTGCTGGGGTGCTGGGGTCCCAGGTTCAAAAAGTACGTTTGCGTTTGGATTGACATTCTTCCACCTCTCCCATATAAAAACAGGAATTAGGAATTAGGGATTAGGGCTCTCGACCACCCTCCCACTGAAAATCTTTGCGCAGCGGGTGCCCCTGGAAGCCGTCGTCCAGCAGGATGCGCGTCGGGTGGTCCGGGTACCCGGTAAAGTTAATTCCCATCAAGTCGTAGACTTCCCTTTCCTGCCAGGCGGCTCCCGCCCACAGCGGGCAAAGGGAAGGAACTTCGGGATTTTCTTTGTCCGGAAGGGGCACCTTGACCATCAGCAGGCAGCCGTTCACCAGGGAAATCAGGTTATACACCATCTCAAAACGGTCCGCGTAGTCCGCCGCCGTAACGTTGGTTAAGAAATCAAAGCCGTAAGCATTCTTTAACTCCTGCATCAGGGCGAACAGATCCCCGGCCGGCGCGATAATCACCTGATCGCCGGTAACTTCGAGGACCGGAAACTTTTCTTTCAGCTGTTCCAGCAGTTCTGCGGGCAACTGGTAATTAGCCACGGGCCAGCTCCACCACCTTTGGGTTTTTAATCTTGTCCCGCAACATTAAATAACCCTCGATCACCGCCTCCGGGCGCGGGGGACAGCCCGGGATGTAAACGTCCACCGGAATAAGCTTGTC
>JBFMEJ010000355.1:0-2354 GCA_040753275.1 Bacillota bacterium | reverse complement strand
AAAGCGTTCTTTTCTTCCGGCCGGCCCCGGCGGCCGTCCCAACGCTCGTCAACTTCCTCTTGTTCGAACTCTTTTTAATTTATATGCCCTTTACAAAGCTCCTTCACTACGCCGCCAAGTTCTTTACCTTCCATAAAGTTTTGTGGGACGACGGGGTAAACACAAAAGGATCCGCCATTGATAAAAGGATCACGGCTCAACTTGCCTTTCCGGTGACCTGGTCGGCGCCCCACATCGCCCCCGGGAAAACCTGGGCGGAAGAAGCGCAAATTGTAGACGGGAGAGATGTCGACAATGAATAAAAAAAGGGTAACCTTTCAAGATATGAGCCGGCCGGACGACCAGCCCCTGATTACTTTAAGCCTTGAAGATCTGCTGACGGTGCCGAACCTGGGCGAGGAAGCGCCCCTGGTTCCCGCCCCCGAAAAATGGACCGCCGGCTACGAATTTTGCTTTGACGGGCACACCCCGCTTGGCCTCCCCAAACCCAAATCCAGGGAAGAAGAGGATGAGTTCGTCAGGAAGTTCTTAAGCGGCCTGGAAAAACTTTTAGACCCCCGGAACAACTGGACTTTCTTGCAGGTTTTGAAACTTTCCCTGGACTACTGCATGCACTGCCAGACCTGTTCGGACGCCTGCCACGCCTATCTGGGCAGCGGAAAACAGGAAATTTACCGGCCGACCTTTCGAACGGAGGTTTTAAGAAAAATTTATACCCGGTACTTTACCCCCCAGGGGAGGCTGCTGGGCGGTTTCGTGGGCGCCGGCCTGGAGCTGAACTACAAAACGCTGGTCCGGCTGCTGGAATCCGCCTACCGGTGCACGCTGTGCCGCCGGTGTGCCCAGACGTGCCCCGTTGGGCTGGATAACGGCGTGGTGGCCCGGGAAATCAGGAAGCTTTTCAGCCAGGAACTGGGGATCGCCCCGCCGGAACTTCACGACAAGGGGGCCGTGGCCCAGCTGAAAGTGGGCTCCTCCACCGGCATGAACCCCCTGGCTTTTCAGGATATGATCGAGTTTATCGAAGACGACATTTTCGAACGGACGGACCGGAAAATCAAAATCCCCGTGGACAAAAAGGGGGCTGACATCCTGCTCATTCACAACGCCGGGGAGTACCTGGCCTGGCCGGAAAATCCAGGCGCCTTCGCCATCCTTTTTGACGCCGCGGGAATCAGCTACACCCTGAGCAGTGAGGCCGTCGGCTACGACGCGGTCAACTACGGGGCCTGGTACGACGACGTGGAGCTGGCCAGGGTTGTTTTAAGGCACACGCTCATTGGGAAAAAGCTGGGCGTGAAAAAAATTGTCATCGGCGAATGCGGCCACGCTACCAAGGCCTACGTGGTGGTGGCTGACCGGGTTCTGACGGGGGACCTGAGCAGTTCGGAAATTCCCCGGGAAAGCTGCCTTCCTTTGCTCTGGGAAATCGTCCGCAGCGGGGCCATCAAATTCGATCCCGCCCGCAACAATTTTCCCGTCACCCTGCACGATCCCTGCAATATGGTCAGATTGATGGGTCTGGTCGAGCCGCAAAGAAGGGTTTTGTGGAAGCTCTGTCCGCAATTCCGCGAAATGAACCCTCACGGAGTCTATAACTACTGCTGCGGCGGCGGCTCCGGCTTTGCCATCATTCAGTCCTTTAACTTCCCGCAGTGGCGGAACAAAGTGGGCACGCGGATGAAAATGAAGCAGATCTTAGACGCCTTCGCGGGCGAGCTGGACCCCGCCGTCCCTAAATACGTGGCCGCCCCCTGCTCCAACTGCAAGGGGGCGCTCCGGGACGCCCTGGCCCATTATCAACTGTGGGACAAATACAGAATCCTCTACGGCGGCGTGGTGGAGCTGATGGTCAACGCCATGGCCGATTTGCCCCGGCCGTTCGTCGAGTGGGAGTTTCACTAAGCCTTTGACGGGACTTTTAACAAGGCGCTCCGGCGAAAACGTTCCGGGGCGCCTTTTGTCCCCGGAAAAAGATTAACCGCGAAAAAAACTTAAAAGTTGCCCTTCTCTGGATTAATTTACCCCGGCCGCCCCCAATGTTTTCAACCGTTCCTCCCGGTAAAGGAGCCATGCCTCCCGGACGGTTCGGTCTGCTTCGGTGCAATAAACTTCGATGCCGGCCGCCTCCAACGCCTCCCGCGCATGGGGTCCAATTCGCCCGGTCACTACACAGATTACTTTCCGGTCAGCCAACTCCTGGGCAACGTGTCTACCGGCCCGCCGATGAAATGACAACCTGGGGTTAGGCAAAAATTCCAATTCTTCGGTTTGAATATTCACGATGACGAAGCAATTACACCGGCTAAAACGGGGATCTACCTGCATCTCCGGACCTTCTCCTCTAGCGGTAA
>JBFMEJ010000354.1:0-2358 GCA_040753275.1 Bacillota bacterium | reverse complement strand
CTGCGCCGGCGCATGGCCGTAGTGTTCCAGGAGCCCCTGCTGCTGAATACGACGGTCTTCGGCAATGTGGCGGCCGGTCTGAAGCTGCGGGGGACCCCCGGCGGGGAAATTACACAAAGGGTAAATACCTGGCTGAAAAGGCTGGGGATCGGGCACCTGGCCGGACGCCGGGCCCACCAGCTTTCCGGCGGGGAGGCCCAGCGGGTGAGTCTGGCCAGGGCCTTTGCCCTGGAGCCGGAGGTTTTATTCCTGGACGAACCCTTTTCCGCTCTGGATTTCCCCACCCGTCTGGCGCTGCTGCGGGACCTGGGCAGCCTGCTGCAGGAGACCGGCCCGGCCGCGATCTTCGTGACGCACGACTTTTCCGAGGTACCCTACCTGACGAACCGGGTAGCCATGATGAAAAACGGGCGCCTGGCCAGGGTAGGGACTTTCGAAGAGGTGTTTAAAATCAAGCCGCGCAAAGAAACTTATCTGACCTCCCTCTACCGGGTATTCGACGAAGAGAGTCGTCAAGACGGTCATCCCGGCACAGGGCGGGGCAGTTGATCAGGTTTGCCTGGCTATATTTTCCTAAAGACCTTCGGGATCAGAAATCCCCCGAAGGCATTTTTTTCTTCCGGGAAGGATTTTCGCAGGGGAAGGAAGAAAAAAGATTGGAGAAAGAATTTAAAGGTTTCCTTTGGAGAGGCAGGTAGGCCGGAGGCAGGTCGACCGGGCTTTGGCGGCTAACAGCAAGACGTCCCTGGAGGTGAACGGATGGCCAAAAGCTCGTTGGGATTGGACGAAAATGTTGTGGGTTTGCTTTGCTACGTGGTGGGATTCGTTACCGGCATCGTTTTTCTGGCGCTGGAAAAGGAAAGCACCTTCGTTAAGTTTCACGCAGTGCAGTCAATTATTGCCTTTGGCGGGTTTTTCGTCCTGAGCCTGGTGTTGGGTATAATTCCGCTTCTGGGCTGGCTGCTTAACCTGATCATTTGCCTGGTTTCCCTGGTTACCTGGATCGTTTGCATGGTGAAGGCTTACCGGGGGGAGATGTTTAAACTGCCCATAGTGGGGGAGATTGCCGCCGGGCAGGCGCGGCGGTAATATTTTCCTGGAGTTATCCTGGTAACTGGTGGTAATGAGTCTGGTAAAACTGTACTGTGAAGCGGGGGATGGATGGCGTGGACATCAAGAAAAAGACGCAGGAAACGGCAAACAAGCTCTTCGGCCGGGGAATCAAAATGGACCCCCCCTATAAAACATGGCAGGAATTTGACAAAGAACTGGCCAACGATTTTTCAAAGTTCATTACGGGCAACCTTTACTCGCGCACTGTTCTCACCCTGCCGGAAAGGCAGATGATTGCGGTCGCCGCGCTGGCGGCTTTGCGGGCAAGGGAGGAGCTGCGCCTGCACGTGAACGCCGCCTTAAACGTCGGCTGCGACCCGAAAAAGCTGGCCGAGATTTTTTTCCAGATCGGCACCTACGCCGGAATGCCGGCCGTGAACGAAGCGCTGCAGGTCTACCGGGAAGTTCTCCAGGAAAGAGGGGAGTGGCCCATCGAGTAACTTTCGGGCCGGGTAAACTTCTGTCCCTCTTTTTTCTTGTTTTCTTCTGCGCCGGGGGTGAGCGCCCCGTTCAGTCTCCGGGCCGTTTCTTATTTATCGTCTTTAGTTTTTATGCCTGGTTTAAACTTAAATAAAGGGGGTATGTTAAAAATGGCTGTGCTGACTGAGCAGATGAAGGAGCTGGTGAAAAGCGGAAGGTGTCTGGTGGCCACCGCGGGCAAGGACGGGTGGCCGAATGTGGGCCCGAAAGGCTCGGTGGTTGTGGTAGACGATTCCACCCTGGCCTTCGGGGAGGTAACGGGGAGGCAGACCTACAAGAATCTGCAGGAAAAC
The DNA here is from genome assembly GCA_040753275.1 of Bacillota bacterium. GTDB lineage: Bacteria > Bacillota > Desulfotomaculia > Desulfotomaculales > Nap2-2B > JAIMBK01. The sequence continues at coordinate 472 of JBFMEJ010000354.1, read as the reverse complement.
CCGAAAGCGGCGATTGCCGTCATGGATTACGAGCAGCGCTTGGGCTACCGCTTTGTGGGTCCGGCGGAACTCGTAACCGAAGGGCCGCTCTACGAAAAATTTGCGCAGCGGTTTGCGGAAATGAAACTGCCCCGACCGGCCGCGGCGGTCAAGGTGAAGGTGGAAGCGATTTATGATTTAGGAATTAAAAACCCGGGCGGAAGGATTGCCTGAACCAGTCCGGAAAATCCGGATGAAGGCTGAAAATACACCGTTTGCGGCGAATGGCGGCTCCTCCCCCTGCTGGATCTAAAAATACCAGACCGTGGGCTTTCCTCCTGATCTCCTTCGAAATGGAAATATTATTGCTTCTGCGGGCTTTATCCTTCAGGGATCAGGAAGGGCGCTTTTTCCTGTTGAAATTCAACGGCATTGACAAGCAGTATATTTTGGTGTTTTTCTGCCGCTATGCGTAATTCCTCGGTGAAGCCGT
>JBFMEJ010000353.1:0-2391 GCA_040753275.1 Bacillota bacterium | reverse complement strand
ACGAAGCAAATCCTGCGCTTCCGGGCACCTGGGCAGCTCTTCGGCCCGGGTTGCGTCCAGGTAGAACTCGTTCCAGAACAGGCGGCTGACCGGGGCGTAGGGGCTCGGTGCGAAGGGTTCATCTAAAAAGGCCGCCAGCAGGGGCAGGGTGCCGGCAAAACCGCCGCCCAATTCCTGCACCCAGTGCAGCAGGTCCCGCAGGTCGGTGAGGTCGCCGGCCGCCCAGCTCCGCCCGGAGGAAAGGGCGTAGAGAGGCAGGAAAACCCCCCAGATCCGGCCGTCCGCTCCGGCGGGAGGGGTGTAGGCCCGGCGCGGCGCACAGATGAGCAGGGTTTGGCAGGTGCGGTCCGGCAGGGAAAGCCTGAACCGGTGGTACCCCGGGGGCAATCCGGCAGGCAGGGTCAGCTGCCGGACCGCGTAGTCCACACCCTCTACCCTGGCCGTTCGCACCACGGGCAGGCCGGCCAGGCTGCCGGACCAGCGCCGCGTTTCGCCGTTTTCCAGTTCCAGCAGACATTCTGCCTTGCCCTCCGCCAGCCCCGCCGGCAGGCGCACCTTCAAGTGCCCGCTCTGTCCTTTCCAAAAGACTGCCACCGGCTCCAGGCAGCGCCGCCAGAGCTCCTGCCGGCGCTGCCGCAGGGCCCCCGGAACGTCGTCCAGGGTTTGGACCGGCGCCCCCAGCACCCTCAGCACGGCCAGCAGGGAGTCCGGCGCGGCCGGGCGCAGCCGGCCCGCTGCATCGTAATAGGCGATCTCCACCCCGTACAGCCGGGCCAGCCGGTAAAGATTGCTTATCTGGGCATTCCCCACAATGATCAACCTCCAGTATCTGGTAAAAAGCAAATTTCAAATCCGCTTCACCGGAAGTTTGTGAAAAACGTAGCCGTTTGATTCAAAACTATGTAAAAGATTATTTCATATTCCGCCGAAATAAAAAATCCCGGCCGCCGCCGGTTTTAAAAAAAATTTTTGGGGGAGCGCTCTGCCGGCAGGAATTTCGGTTTCTCATCTGGAATGTTAATTTTGGATGACTTAACATTCAACTTTTTACTTTTTGGATAATAAAAAGGCATTTTGCAGGTATCGTAAGCTGAAGAGGTAGATCCGAAGAGGTAAATGAAGAGGAAAATATGAAGAAAATATGGATTCGACTTGAATTTTGGAGGGGTAAGAAATGAGACCGGTCACCGTTGAAAAAAACAGCGCATCTTTAGAACCATTCTTTAATCCACGGTCCGTGGCGATCATCGGAGCTTCCGCCAATCCCGATAAACCCAGCGGGCGCCCCCTGGCCGCCCTGCTGAAGAGCGGATACAAAGGGAAGCTGTTCCCGGTAAATCCCCGTTACCAGGAACTGTTCGGGGTAAAATGCTACCCGTCGCTGAAGGACGTGCCGGGGGAAGTGGACCTGGCCATCGTGGCCGTGCCGGCAGCGGCGGTCCTGGCGGCCCTCCGGGACTGCGCGGAGAAAGGGGTGCGGGCGGCCATCGTCATTACCTCCGGTTTTGCCGAGGTGGGTCCGGAGGGAGCCCGGTTGCAGGAAGAGCTGGCCGGGGTCGCCAGGCAAAGCGGGATGCGGATTTGCGGACCGAACACGATGGGCATCTTAAGCTCCCCTTCCCGGCTGGTGGCCAACTTCGCCATTCCCGGTCTGCCGGAGAAGATTTCGATCCCCGATTTTCTCGGTTTTGTCACCCAGAGCGGCGGTTTCGGCTTCGGGATTTACGAAATGATCCAGAGCTACGGGGTCGGTTTTTCGCATTTTATCAGCAGCGGCAACGAAGCCGACGTGGATTTCGCCGAATACCTGGCCTACCTGGCGGAGGATTCCCGGACGAAGGTGATCGGCGGGTACATGGAAGGGATTAAAGACGGCGCGGGGTTTATCCGGGCCGCCCGGGCCGCCCTGGCCGCGGGCAAACCGGTGCTGCTGATTAAAACCGGGCGCTTCGCGGCGGCGGCCCGGGCGGCGGCTTCCCACACCGGTGCGCTGGTCGGTTCCGACCGGGTGTACGACGCCGTTTTCCGCCAGTACGGGGTGATCCGGGTGGAAAGTTTTCACGAAATGCTGGCCGTGCTTACCGTTTTAACCGGCGGCAAGCTCCCCCGCGGAAACCGGCTGGCCGTGGTGGCCACCTCCGGCGGGGCGGGGGTGTTTTTGGCTGATAAGTGTGCCGAAAACGGGCTGGAGCTGGCCCGGTTGACTTCCGAAACCCGGACGGCGCTGGCCCGCCTTTTGCCCCCTTTTGCCTCCGTGCAAAATCCCGTCGACATCACCTCGGCCATCATGGTCGACCCTACCCTGATTTTGGAGTGTTCCCGGATTGCCGTCCAGGATCCCGGCGTTGATCTGCTGGTCGTTTGCCACGGCTTCACGGAGGAAAATCTGGA
>JBFMEJ010000352.1:0-2397 GCA_040753275.1 Bacillota bacterium | reverse complement strand
GATTCCCCTGGCCAAGGTGAAAGAAATTGCCGAGACGAAAATGCAGGATTTGAACGCCGGTTCGCTGGAAGCGGCGATCCAGATGGTGAAAGGCACGGCCCGGAGCATGGGGATTGAAGTAGTTGAGGGGTGAGACAATGCCTAAGCATGGTAAAAAATATCGGGAAGCCGCCGCGCGAATTGATAAGAATATCCTCTACGACCCGGTGGATGCCCTGGCGCTGGTCAAAGAGCTGGCTTCGGCCAGGTTTGACGAAACGGTCGAAGCTGTGGTGAAGCTGGGGGTAGACCCGCGCCACGCCGACCAGCAGGTGCGCGGGGCGGTGGTCCTTCCCCACGGGACGGGAAAAACCAGGACCGTCCTCGTCTTTGCCAGGGGCGATAAGGCCAAGGAGGCAGAAGAGGCAGGGGCTGATTTTGTGGGCGCGGAGGAGATGATCGCCAAAATTCAAAACGAAGGCTGGCTGGGCTTTGAGGTGGCCATTGCCACCCCGGATATGATGGGGATGGTCGGCCGGCTGGGCAAGATCCTGGGCCCCCGCGGCCTGATGCCCAACCCCAAAACCGGCACCGTCACTTTTGACGTCGCCCAGGCCGTGAAAGAAGTAAAGGCCGGCAAGATCGAATACCGCGTGGACAAAGCTGGAATTATCCATGCCCCCATCGGGAAAGTATCCTTCGAAACAGAAAAACTGGTTGAAAATTTGCGTACTTTAATGGAGCAATTGATCCGCGTCAAGCCTGCCGGGGCCAAGGGGCAATACGTGCGGGGCGTTTACGTTTGCTCTACGATGGGCCCCGGCATTAAAGTAAACGCCCAGAAGCTTACCGCGTAAGGAGAAACCTGAAAATTTAACCGGTGTGCCGCAGACAGTTGGCGCCCTCACCGGCTTAATGGCTGAAAAGCCGCCAACCGAGGCCAAAAGAGATGCGTTAAACGGGGGATTGTTTTCCCCGCGCTGATCTTATCACGGGTCTTTCGGTTGCTGGCGAAAGACCCGTTTTATTTTAGGGTTTTTTGAGAGGAGGTGTTCTTTAGAGCGTGCCTAAAGAAGAAAAACAAAAGGTTATGGAAGAGTTAAAGGAAAAATTTCAAAACAGCAGGGTTGCCGTGCTGGCCAACTACCGCGGCCTGGACGTGGCGGCGATTACCGCCCTGCGGCGGCGCCTCCGGGAATCCGGGAGCGAGCTGAAAGTGGCCAAAAATACGCTGACCATGATTGCCGCCCGGGAAGCGGGTCTCCAGGGGCTGGATGCGTACCTGGAGGGTCCTACCGCAATTGCTTTTGGCTTCACGGACCCGGTGGCCCCGGCCAAAATCCTGACTGAATTCATGCGCGAGTTTAAGCAATTAGAAATCAAAGGCGGCGTTTTGGAGGGAAAAGTAATTCAGGATAAAGAAATCCGCCGCCTGGCCGATCTCCCCGCCCGGGAAGTTTTGATCGGCAAGGTTCTGGGCGGTATGCAGGCCCCCCTGTACGGCCTGGTCAGCGTCCTGCAGGGCAGCCTCCGGAGCCTCGTCTACGCCCTGGAAGCCATCCGCAGGCAAAAGGCGGGAGAAGCGCCGGGCTAAATCGGTCGTCGGTCGTCAGATGTCAGTCGTCGGACGGACAACCTGATTAGGTCAGGGAACCGTCCCCTGACCCGCTCTAAGGCATGAAAACGAGGGCTGGAATTTATCCGGGCGGAGGTTTAAATAAGTTAAGTGCCAGGCACTTAACTTATGTAGACATATTTACCTTGTGCCTGCTATTTTCCTTGCCCTCTGTGGCTGAATTTATTTCTATTTTCGAAGGAGGATAATTATGTCCAAAGTTAACGAAATCGTGGAAGCTGTCAAATCCTTAACCGTCCTGGAGTTGGCCGAACTGGTCAAAAAGTTTGAGGAAGAGTTCGGCGTTACCGCCGCCGCGCCGGTTGTTGCCGCCGCCGCGCCGGCCGGAGCGGCCGCCGCCCCGGCGGCCGCCGAAGAGGAGGAACAGACCGAATTCGACGTCATCCTGGCCTCCGTCGGCGACAAGAAGATCAACGTCATCAAGGTGGTCCGGGAAATTACCGGCCTGGGGCTGAAAGAAGCCAAGGAACTCGTCGACAGCGCTCCCAAGCCGGTGAAAGAAAAAGTCAGCAAAGAAGAAGCCCAGGCCATTAAAGCCAAGCTGGAGGAACAGGGCGCCAGCGTGGAAATCAAGTAGACTGAACGCCAAGAATAAAAAATCCCGGAAAAGCCGCCCCGCAAAAAGGCGGCTTTTTATCCGGGAAAAAAATTTTCCGCAGGGGATCGTCAAAGTTATTAAACAAATACCATTATTAAACATATTTACCATGTGTTAATCATATCTTTATACAGCAATTTGGAGCAACAGATCTTTTTTGATCTTTGCAAATTTCTTTTCTTAA
>JBFMEJ010000351.1:0-2422 GCA_040753275.1 Bacillota bacterium | reverse complement strand
GGAACTGCAGTGGAGGAAGCGGTGGACAGGGAGTTCCGCGGCGAATGTATGGAAGTGGGTCTGTACCTGGCGATGGCCCGGCAGGCGGAGCGGGAAGGCTATCCGGAAATAGCCGCCGCGCTGGAGCGAATCGCCCTGGACGAAGCCTGGCACGCCGCTCATTTTGCCGAGTTAAACGGCAAGATCTCCACCAGCACGAAAGAAAACCTGCAGAAGATGCTGGCCGGTGAGCAGGCCGCCAACAAGGGGAAGAAAGAGGCCGCAATTAAGGCTAAGGAAAACGGCATTGACCCCGCCCACGATTTTTTCGACGAATCCTCCCGCGACGAAGGCCGGCACGCCCGCGCTCTCGAGGGACTGCTGCGCCGCTACTTCGGCTAACAAACGCGCCAACAGAAGATGTGCATGGGATCAAAATGCACAGCCAGGCCTTAAATAAGGTATCACCGGAAATATACCACCGGTAAATATGGCAACCACGTGAATGGAGCCGGACCATCCTCCGGCTGGTTAAGTGTATACGCGCTTTGAGGGGATGGAAAGACAGGTATGTGCGCCGCGGCTTTACGCCGCGGCTCTTTAGTTGTCCAGGCCTTCTACCCGGCGATGATTTTTACCAGGACTTTTCTTTGCCGGGGTCCGTCGAACTCGCAAAAGAAGATGCCCTGCCAGGTGCCCAGGACCAGCCGGCCGTTGCTGATAAAAATGGTTTGGGAGGCGCCCAGCAGGCTGGCCTTGATGTGCGCGGCGGCGTTTCCCTCGGTGTGCCGGTAGTCACCCTGCCAGGGTACCATTTTTTCCAGCTGGTTTAAAATATCCTGGACAACGGTGGGGTCGGCGTTTTCGTTAATGGTGATGGCCGCGGTGGTATGCGGTACGTAAAGGTAACAAACCCCTTCCCGGATGCCGGCGTCGGCTACCAACTGCCTGACCTGGCCGGTAATGTCGATGAATTGCGAGCGGGAAGAAGTTTTGACGTCCAGAATATTGTAGCCGCTCATTTTTTATACCCCCTCCATTTTACAACGAGGCCAGGTGAAAAGCAAGCTCAACCGCTTCTGCGGCGCTTTTCGCCGGGTGAACGGCAAAGGACCGCCCGGGCCGGGTCAACTCCCAGGTGAACAGACCGACAACGGGCTTCCCCATTTTTAGGGCCAGCCCGATCTCCGACAGGGTTCCGTAGCCGCCGGAAATGGCGATTAAAGCGTCGGACGCGCAGGTGATCACGGCGTTGCGCGCATCGCCCAGGCCCGTCGCCAGCGCCACCGTCAGATAAGGGTTGCCTTCCCGGCGGCTGTTCCCGGGAAGAATCCCCACCACCAGCCCTCCGGCCAGCTGCGCCCCCCGGGCGGCTGCCTCCATCACCCCCCGGCGGCCTCCGCAAATGAGCACGCCCTTTCGGCGGGCAATTTCCCGCCCCACTTCTTCGGCCAGGCGGGCCTCCTCTTCTGTACATTCCCCTGCCCCAATTACCCCAATGTAGGTTGAACTATTTGAAATATTATAAGAATTCCTCATTGCAACCCCTGTCAACCTTAATTCACTTGTTGTTTACTCGCCGGCAAACGTCCCAGGCAATTGCAAATTTCACCATTACCCTGAATTTTACCGCCTGTATGGCGCCAACCGCTCCAGGCGGTAAAATTCCCTTTCAACGCCCGCCTCAGGTGTCCGTTGCCCGGCGCCCGGTGTCCGTCGTCTGACGACTGACGACCGTTCTTACAGACTTTGCGCGGCTTTAAAGCCCAGGTTAAAGGTAAGAATCTCCAGTTTAACGGAAAGGTCGACGTTCCGCACCTCAATCCGGTCCGGCAGGTTCAACGTGATGGGGGCGAAGTTCAAAATGGCTTCCAGGCCGTTTTTCACCATGTAGTCGGCCACGTCCTGGGCGGCCCGCGGCGGCACGGCAATGATCCCGATACGCACCTTGTGTTTTTCAATCACTTCCGGCATTTTCTCCATCGGGAGCACTTCCAGGTGTCCGATCATTTTGCCGATTTTCATCAGGTCGTTATCGAAAACGGCGACAATCGAAAACCCCCGGTCGTTAAATCCTTTGTAAGTACAAAGGGCAAAGCCCAGGTTCCCGGCGCCCACCAGGATTAAAGGCCACTTTTGATCGAGCCCCAGTATTTTCAGCGTATAACGCATCAAATCTTTAACGTTATAACCAACTCCACGGGTGCCGAATTCACCAAAGTAGGCCAGATCCTTACGTACCTGAGCAGGACTGACCCCAACTCCTTCAGCGATTTCGCCCGAGGAAACGGTAGTCACCCCGTTCCGGTCCAACCTTTCCAGGTACCGGGAGTAGACAGACAGCCTGGTGACCGTGGCCTCCGGCACTCGTAATGTTTTCACGCTGGCTCCTCCTTTAGCAAACAAGGTCAGTTAATTTTCAGAACAGTATTTAAACAGTTCT
>JBFMEJ010000350.1:0-2432 GCA_040753275.1 Bacillota bacterium | reverse complement strand
ACCCGGCCGCTGCCCAGGATGCAGGCCAGTTGCGTGCCGTCGGGGGACCAGGCCAGCCACCGGGCGTAACTGAGCCCTATGCCCACGTCTACGGGCCGTCCGGGCTTTTGCAGGTCCAGCACCTGGATGGCCACGCCGTCGGCGGATAAGGAAGCGGAGTTGAGTTGCAGGTGATAGGCCAGGTAACGTCCGTTGGGTGACCACTTCAGCCCCCTGGCCTCCCTGGTGTAAATACTATTTTTGGCTTTTTCGTCCAGCGGTTTGCCCAGGCTCAAGAGGTTGGTGCGTTCCCCCTTTAAGGTTACCCGGTCGATCTGAAGAGGATTATCTTCCGTCCGGGGGAAAGAGACAGCCAGGCTCTGTCCGTCCGGCGCCCAGGCAAAATCCACCACGTCGCTTTTCTCCGGCAGCAGGGAGCTGACCTTGACTTGACCGCCGCCGGCGATTTCCGCCAGTTTCAAATTTTCCTCCGGGGTTCCTCCCGTCCGGTCGTAAGTGCTGTAAGCAATCACGCTGCCTGCCGGTGACCAGGCAGGTATGCCCGCCACCGGCTTTTGCTCCACCTGGCGGGTGCCGGTACCGTCGGCCCGCACCACCCAAAGGCAATCTTTAGCCCCGTAGTTGTCTTTTGCCGGGCCCAGGAGGTAGGCCAGCCACTGGCCGTCGGGGGACCAGCCCAGGATTTTTACCGCGGCTGCACAGGTGTTCGGTACAGGGACGGCGTTAACCGGACTGTTGTTGCCCTGACCGTCCGCCAGCCACAGGCAGCCGTCCCGGGTAAACGCTACCCTGGACGGGGAGGAGGTGGAGTATACCTTTTCCGCTGCCGTATCCGGCGGCGGGGTGTTTTCTGGCGGGCTGCCGTGTCCCGGTTCTTCCGGGAGGGAGATCTGGATCAAATCTTTTTTTTCATCCCACTTCACGGCGGCGCCCAGGGCTTCGGCAACAAACCGCAACGGGGCGATGATCCGGTTTTCGAACATGATTGCCGGGCAGCCCAAATTTACGGATTGACCGTTTTTAAGTGCCTGATTGCTGCCGGAGGCCATTCTGATCGTTTTGTTTCCGTTTGGTTTGTCCACAGTTACTGTGCGATTGACGGGATCCCATTCTACCCGGGCCTGCAGGGCTTCGGCCAAAGCGCGCACCGGCACCAGGGTTATCCCGTGCTGGCGCAGCTGCTTCAGTTTTAATTCCTGACCGTTGACAATGACCGGTTTCTCCACCGGAACCAGCGGCGCCGGATAGGCGGCACCGGTAGCTGCTGCCGGCCGGGTGAAGACGAAAACGGTCCCCGCCAGCAGCAGTCCTGCGAGAATAAAATAAAGCGCCGGCAGGCTCAGGCATTTTAGTTTCCTCAATGGTTGAACCCCCTTGCTCACAATTAAAACGTCCAGTTGAAGGATTTTTTAAACCTGTTCCATAGTGTGGGCAGATTAGGCAAATAAGCCGCTTAAGAAGTATCCGGCATATTCACCCCCGCCTTCCATTTAGTCTTTTTCATCATAGACGAAAAAAACCGGGAAAAGTTCCCGGCGGTTGCGGAAGAAATTCACTTGTGAACATTAAATGACCACGACTCGCGTTCCTGATGAATGTCAGAAAATAGCCTGCCGGTGGCCGTGGGAGTTGGTAATAGAAATTTACGCTCCGCTGAAATCCATCTCGACCGGCGGACCCTGTTTTATTGGGCACAGAGGTTGTATCACAAAACGGCCCAGAGCGGCATCCGGTTCTTGAGTGCAACACCCCTTCGCCCTTTCCATTTTACCATGCGGGGGGACCCCGTCTTTCAAGGTTTCCCTGACGGCGCCACACAAAGGGAGCCTCCGAGAGTCCACCAAGAAAATGTTTTAAAAAACCAATCTATGGTGAGACGAGCGCCGCCTGTTTTCTGATTTGCCCTGCTTTATGTTACAATATCTGGCGACGCCGGCTTAACCGGACAGCTTCACCAAAGAAGCTGCCCGCTGACGGCTACCTCGAACCAAACGAACAAGATTACCCCAAAGAGAGTCGTTGACACCGGGCCGACATAATGTTATCATAAATGCAATCATGCTGTTATAGGTGATAAAAATGTTGCGAACTCAGATTCAGCTTACCGAGCAGCAAGTTGCCGCCTTGAAGGCCAGGGCGGCTGCTGAAGGAGTTTCCCTGGCCGAGTTAATCCGCCGGTGCATCGATCAAACGCTTGCTTCTTCAGTGGGTCCGGAGCCAACAGAACGAATCCGGCGCGCTGCCGCTATTGCCGGCCGTTTCCGCTCCGGTACCGGAGATCTGGCGATTAACCACGACAAATACTTTGCGGAGGCTTTTGACAAATGAGTGTTTACGTGGATACCTCGGCTTTTCTGGCCGTTCTGGACGCCGACGACGAAAACCACGAAGCGGCAAAAAAAGTATGGACCGATCTGCTGGAGTCCCGCGAG
>JBFMEJ010000349.1:0-2441 GCA_040753275.1 Bacillota bacterium | reverse complement strand
CCGATGTAATTAATTTTATTATTTAAAAATAAAACCGGTTTGTCAACCGGTTCTTTTCGCGGCAAAAAACTATGTTAAACCCTGCTGGGCTCTTTTACCCTGGAAGCGCTGGGGTTTGTCCTCGATCCTCTCAAAAGGGAACTGCGGCCCCTGCCTGTGGTTTTATAGACGGCTTAAAGCGCAGCCAGAACAACTCTTTCCCGGCCGGCAAGGTCGTGGATAAGCTGGTGTCGCCAGCCGTCTTCCGCGAGCAGGCGGCTCATCTGCTCCCCCTGCCCCGGACCAATTTCCATCAGCAGGCAGCCGTGGCCCGCCAGGCAGCGGCGCGCCTGAGGGATCAGGCGCCGGTAAGGCCAAAGGCCATCCGGACCCCCGTCCAGGGCAGACAAAGGCTCGTAACACCTGACGTCGGGCATCAGGCCGGGCAGTTCGGCGGTGGGTACATAAGGGAGATTGGCTACGATGAGGTCGAGCCTGCCGGTCAAGTCCAGATCGAACAAAGGCGTAAGCAAATCTCCCTGCAGAAAGGAGATCCTCGCCGCCACCCCGTGCCGGCGGGCGTTTTTTTCGGCCACTTCCAAAGCGGCGGGTGAACAGTCGGTAGCATAAATCCTGGCCTCCGGCAAAAAAACAGCCAGGCTGACGGCAATCGCCCCGCACCCCGTACCCACGTCGGCAAGCAGCAACTCCCCGCCCGCCCCGGGCAAGCCGCTCCGTTCGGAGACCAACTCCCGGGCCAGTGCGCAGGCCTTTTCCACCAGCAGTTCCGTCTCCGGACGGGGAATTAAAACAGCGGGGCCTACCGCAAATTTCAGCCCCATAAACTCTTTTTTGCCGGTCAGGTAGGCTACGGGCTCCCTTTGCCCTCTTCTTTCCACCAGCCGCCGGTAGGCTTCCGCCTCCTGGGACGTCAGCGCCCGCTCGCTCTCCCGGTAAAGCCCCGCCCGGTCCAGCCCGGTGACGTGCGCCAGCAGCACCTCCGCGTCCAGTGCAGCACTCTCCACGCCGCGCTCCCGCAGGTACTCCCTGGCCCAGCCCAGCACCGCCCTTAACGTAAAATTCTCGTGAAAATTTCTCACAAAGCCATCTTTCCGCTTGAAAATAAAATTTACCGGCTTGCCGTTCAACGAGCGACATCTACTTAAGGCGCCTGTAATTTCGGGGACACCTTACTTAATTCCTGGCAGGCGGCTGATAAAAAATTAAGTAAGGTGTCCCTTAAATTCCTTAAATTCATATTCCACGCTTTACTTCTGACGACTGACGTCCGACGACTGTCGACTGATTAGATTACCTCCTTCAGCCGCTGGGCCTGGTCGGTGGTCAGCAGGGCCTCGATGAGATCGTCGAGGTCACCCATTAAAATTTCCCCCAGGCGATGGGTGGTGTAGCCGATGCGGTGATCGGTCACCCTGTTTTGGGGGAAATTATACGTTCTGATCCGTTCGCTGCGGTCTCCGGTGCCCACTTGCGACCTGCGCAGGCTATCCACCTTTTGCCGCTGCTCTTCCTCCATCCGGTCCTTGAGCCGGGCCCGCAGCACCCGCATGGCCTTATCTTTGTTCTTGTGCTGGCTTTTTTCGTCCTGGCAGGTGACCACAATCCCCGTCGGCAGGTGGGTGATCCGGACCGCCGACTGGGTGGTGTTCACCGATTGGCCGCCGGGGCCGGTGGAGCAGAAAACGTCGATCCGCAGCTCTTCGGGTTTGATCTCCACCTCCACCTCGTCGGCTTCGGGCAGCACGGCAACGGTAGCCGCCGAAGTATGGATGCGCCCTCCTGATTCCGTGGTGGGGATGCGCTGGACACGGTGCACGCCGCTTTCAAATTTCAACCGGCTATAGGCACCCTTCCCCTCCACCACAAACACGATCTCTTTAAACCCGCCCAAATCAGTGGGGTTGGAATCCACGATCTCGCACTTCCAGCCTTTTTGTTCGGCATATTTCAGATACATCCGGAAAAGATCGGCGGCAAAGAGCGCCGCCTCTTCCCCTCCGGTCCCCGCCCGGATTTCCACGAAAACATTTTTCTCGTCGTTGGGATCGCGGGGCAAAAGCAGAATCTTCAATTTTATTTCCAGCTCTTCCAGCCTGGCTTTTAAGGCCTTCAGCTCGGCCTCCACCAGCTCCCGGAAGTCCGGCTCCAGTTTTTCGGCCAGCAACTCCTTTGCTTCGCGGGCTTCCCGCTCGACTTTTTGATATTCCCGAAAAACGCCCACGATTTCTTCCAGCTCGGCGTGGGCCTTGACGTATTGCTGCCAGCGCGCCCGGTCGGCAATTACCTCCGGGTCGCCGATTAATTTCGTCAATTCTTCATACCGGTCTTCTAAACTTTTCAGCTTAGCGAACATTTGACCTCACCTTCTTTCTGCAATACCGCCGTCAGGGCCCGGATGGCCACTTCCACCTGGTCGTCGCCGGGCTCCCTGGTAGTCAACC
>JBFMEJ010000348.1:0-2445 GCA_040753275.1 Bacillota bacterium | reverse complement strand
ACAAACGCTCCCTGCTTACAGTGGCGGGTCCGCTCAGGTCTTGCACCTGATTCCCTATTCTCCCCGCGCTCAATTCCAGGCGGGGCACCTGTTGCCATAGACTCGTTACGTTTGGTTTTTGATAAAAACCTTTTCTTGGATTTTACACTAAAATCTCCGGGAAGACAAGATCTGCTTTGCACTAAATTTTGAAAAAAAGAAGGCACTTCAGATTTATTGAGCAATCTTGCTTGTAACCGGACCGGCCGGACCAATTTATGGTACAATAACGATTAGATGCTAACTTTAGGAGGAATAATCCGCTCATGAAAACAGAAGGCAGCTTTTCCCGGGCCGGATTATACCTGGGCACGTCCGGCTGGGCCTACGGGCACTGGCGGCAGGTGTTCTATCCCGCCGACCTCCCGGCAAAAGACAGGCTGCAATACTATGCCCAACATTTTCCAACCACCGAAGTTAACTACTCCTTTTATCATTTGCCGCGCCCGTCCACTTATCGCAAATGGTACAACGAAACACCGGCCGGGTTCGTTTTTGCCGTCAAAGCCTCCCGGTTCATTACGCACATTAAAAAACTAAAAGAAGTCGAAGAAGCCTGGACAAAATTTATTGAGCACGCCCTGCACCTAAAAGAAAAGCTCGGCCCGGTTTTATTCCAATTTCCCCCGGGCTTTTCCGCCCAGAACGAGGAGATAATCGGCCTCCGGGAATTTCTGGCCTTAATCAATTCCCGGCCGGGTCGAAAACTGCGTTTCGCCTTTGAGTTCCGGCACAAAAGCTGGTGCTGTCAGCAAGTGTACGACCTCTTGCGGGGGTATAACGCCGCCTGGGTGATTGCCGATTCTTCCCGCTACCCCAAGGCCAAAGCCGTGACCGCTGATTTTATCTACGTAAGAATGCACGGCCCGCAGGCCATGTTCGGCTCTGCGTACTCCAGCGAAGAGTTGGGTGAACTGGCCCGGGAGATTAAAGAATGGTTATCGGCGGGTCTGGATGTATACGTATACTTCAATAACGACTTCCATGGCTACGCTATCGCCAACGCCCGGGAACTGACGGCGAAATTGCCAGGCGATTGAGCAAAATCCCGGCGAAAGCGGGAAAGTTCCTTTCCCTGGCAGGGGTCAAAGCCATTCCAGATCGCTGATCGTTCGCTCGTCTTGTACGTGTCGGGTGTGATATTGAAAAGCCGGCAGAAAGCTTTCCCCTCTTCTTCCCCCAAAACCTCCTCCACTTCCCGGGGCGTCCAGAGGTAAAACTTCCCCTCCGCCCCTTCGGAATCGGTGTCCTCGGCAGGTGCTTGTATATCATTACAGGCATTCTACTTGGCCTGGGCTTATTTTCGCGATTGAGAAAAGCAAAGAACTTACTTAATTTATTTTTGGTTTCAGATCTTTATACATTTCTTATCGTTTACCCGGCAGGCCCAGCAGTTGGTAAATGCGGGCCATGTCCAGGTTTTCCCTGACCAGCTGGGCCAGTTTATTGTAGGATTCTTCCTGGCTCCGCCAAAAAGCGTAACTCGCCGGGAGGGGAGACAGGCCTTTACGCAGGCGCAGCTGGTTTAAAAAGGTGCGCCGGAACTCGTCCGCATCGAACAAGCCGTGGAGGTAAGTGCCGAAGATGAGTCCCGTTTCATTTACGGCGCCGTCCAGAATTTCTTGCCCGGAATTATCATCCCGCCGCAGCCGGAAGGCGGGCGGCACCCCGGAGCCGCGGCGGGTTTCGCCCATGTGGATCTCGTAGCCGGCCACCTCCTGCGCTTTACACGCCGCCAACAGGCCGTCGTCGCCGCACACTTCCCCCCTGGCCTGCCAGGTCGTTTTCTGCGGGTTAAAGGTGGTCGTCACGTCCAAAAGGCCCAGCCCCGGCGCCTCCCCGCTTAGCGACTCCACGCGGGCGGGATCGCAAATTTTTTTGCCCAGCATTTGAAACCCACCGCAAATCCCTACAATGGGAACCCCTTTTGCGGCCAGCGCGAAAATCTCCCGGTCCCAGCCGTTTTTGCGAACCTGCGCCAGGTCGCCGATGGTATTTTTACTTCCGGGGATGATCAGCAAATCTGCCCGGCCGATCTCTTCCCCGGGGCGAACGTAGCGCAGATGGACGTCCGGCTCGGCTTCCAGGGGATCGAAGTCGGTAAAGTTGGAGATGTGGGGCAGGTACAGCACGGCGATTTCCAGAAAAGGCTCTCTTGGCCGCGCGGGGCGCAGTTCGCTGTTGACCGTGTCTTCCTCGGGAATTTTAAAGGTAAAATAAGGGATCACGCCCACCACGGGCACTCCCGTTTTTTCTTCCAGGAAGTCCAGGGCGGGCTGGAGAAGCTGGCGGTCGCCCCGAAATTTATTGATGATGGTGCCGGCCACCAGCGGCCGATCGATCGGCCTCAAGAGCTCCAGCGTCCCCACGATGGCCGCCAGCGCGCCCCCTTTGTCGATGTCGGCC
>JBFMEJ010000347.1:0-2452 GCA_040753275.1 Bacillota bacterium | reverse complement strand
AGTGAACTGCGCCAGCAGGCAGCGGAGTTCCGGACCAGATCCCTGGTTCTGAATCCCGAGCGGGGAAATATCTACGACCGGAATCACAATGCGCTGGTGGCCAGCGTGCCGGCTTTTTCTGTTTACGCCCACCCTGATTTAATCAAGGATCCAGCCGGACTGGCCCGGAAAATAGCGCCGCTTTTGGAAATGAAAGAAGCGGAAGTTTTCCAGAAGGTTAGTCTGGACAGGCCTTTTATCTGGCTGAAGCACAAGATCAGCCCGGAAGCCGCCCAGGCGATCAAAAGCCTTGACCTGGAGGGAATCGGGCTGGTGGAAGGCAGCAAGCGGGCCTACCCCCAGGGAAATATCGCCGCCCACCTGCTGGGCTTTGTGGGCGACGACAATCAGGGCATCACGGGCCTGGAAAAAAGTTATGACCGGGAGCTGCGCGGCACCCCCGGCCGTCTCTTCATGGAGAGCGATGCCGGCGGACAGCCGGTGCCGCAGAAGTCCCTGCGGGTTTACCCCTCCTCTCCGGGCAACCGCCTGGTGTTGACCATCGACCAGACCATTCAATATTTTGTAGAGCGTGAACTGGATCGAATCGCCGCCGACCACCGGCCGGAACGAGCCAGCATCATCGTCATGGACCCCCGGTCCGGGGAAATTTTGGCCATGGGCAGCCGGCCGGCCTTTTTCCCGGAACAATGGAACCAGGTCAAACAGGAAGTGTGGGAAAAAAATACGGCGACTTTATATAACTACGAACCCGGTTCGACCTTTAAAATGTTTATTGCTGCCGCAGCTCTGGAAGAAAAGGTTGTGCGGGCGCAGGACACGTTTTACGACCCGGGTTTCATTGTCGTCAACGGCCGGAAAATCGCCTGCTGGGATAAAAAGGGGCACGGGGAGGAAACCTTTTTGCAGGCGGTGGAAAATTCCTGCAACCCCGTGTTTATCCAGGTTGGCCTGAAATTGGGAAAGGAGCGCGTTTACCAGTATTTGAGCCGCTTTGGTTTCGGCGCTCCGACGGGGGTTGATTTGCCGGGAGAGGAGAGCGGCATCGTAAGAACGGTGGAAAATACCACCGATCTCGATCTTGCCGCGATGTGCATCGGCCAGTCCATTTCCGTTACGCCCCTGCAATTGCTCAATGCGGTGTGCGCGATTGCCAACGGCGGCAACCTGATGAAGCCCTACCTGGTCAAGGCGGTTGAGGATAACCAGGGCAAAGTGACGAAGCAAACGGAGCCGCAAATCATCCGCCGGGTGATTTCGCCGGACACCGCCTCCGAACTGGCCAAAATGCTGGAAAAGGTGGTCCTGGAGGGAACCGGGAAAAGGGCCCACGTGGAAGGTTACCGGATCGCGGGCAAGACCGGGACGGCGCAAATTCCCGGCCCCGGGGGGTACCTTGAGGGGAAATACGTGGCTTCCTTTGCCGGCTTCGCTCCCGTCGGCGATCCCCGCATTGCCGTGCTGGTCGTGGTTGTTGATCCCAAAGGCAAAGCATACCACGGCGGGGAAGTGGCCGCCCCCGCCTTTCAAAACATCGTGAAGGAAACCCTGGGATATTTAGGCATCCCCGAGGAAGAGGAACTTCACCAGGAAGAAAAGAGCCTTCAAGCGCCGGATTCTTCAACCGCGCCGGTTTTGGTGCCGAACGTGACCGGGTACCCGGCGGCCGACGCCCGCTGGCTTTTGGAAAGCCGGGGCCTGGTGGCTGGACCTTCCGGAAGCGAAGGGATTGTTCAGGAACAAAGGCCCCCCGCGGGAACCCCGGTGGCGCGCGGAGGTAGAGTGGCTTTAAAGGTGGTGCCTTTTGATCCTGCGCAAAAGACTGCGGAGGAACTGACGATGCCGGACCTGACGGGCCTCTCTGTAAAAAGGGCCGGGGAAGTTTGCGAGGCGCTGGGGCTGCAGCCGCAAATAACGGGCAGCGGCCTGGTGAAAAGCCAGGATCCGCCGCCGGGAACAAAGGTGAAGAGGGGGGCCGCAGTAACGCTGGAGTAAAAGATTAGACCACCATGCCGCTTTCGTGGCTCCAACAGAGAACAAAAATGGGCGGCCCGCCGTTCGATTTGCCTGGAGCATCGGAGCGACGGCAAATGAACGGCGGGCGAAAGCCTATTTTCAGTGTAGGGGATAGGGATTAGACCTCTATGCCGCTTTTTGTGGTCCCAGCAGAATTATTCTTCTTAAACCGGCGCGGCGATCGTTTTTGCGTAGACGCGGTGGCGCTTAACAAGGGAAAATTGCAGTCTTTGGATGATTTTCAGCATGGCCGGGTTATTTTCGTCCACCTGGGATGCTTCCACCGTTGGACAGTTACGAAGCTGAAGAATTTCCACGGTCTTTTTGATCAGTAAGGATTCCAGGCCAGAGGTTCGAAACTCGGGTACGACGACCAAGAAAGCCATCCGCGGGGAGGGGCATTCCGGTCCGGCCGGCAAACAAAGGGAAAAAGCCG
>JBFMEJ010000346.1:0-2455 GCA_040753275.1 Bacillota bacterium | reverse complement strand
TCTGGATAAAACCACGGAGGACACAGAGGGCACAGAGCAATAAAGATGTTATTATGGTGGAAAGCTCTTTTTTGCTCTAAGGCTGTCCAATATACAGAGGTTCTTTTAGTGCTTATAGGAAGTTTATTCTAGACGTTATGAATCATTCCGGACGGGGCCTCGTTGCGCCTTTGGGGTAACGAGGTTTCCTATTTATAGCCGGTGAAGATGGATTTGAGCTTTTTCGGGCTGTCCGTCGCCGAAAAGTAGATGTGCACAGCGGTCAACGCGGTGGCTGCCACCGCCGCCAGGTAGTGCAGCCTGCGCAGCGGGCTTAAGCCGCCGGCGGCCCGGGGGAGTGGTTTTTGCCACGCGTCGACGGCGTAAAGGGGCAGACCGGTCGCTCCCAGGAGGGGGAGGAGTATGGCCAGGGAGGCGATCAAGAATTTTTGGCCGGGGTTATACTTGGGGAACCGGGGCTTTTTTTTGGTAAGAAAAAGCTCGTATTTTGCAAAACCGGGCAAGGCTGCCAGGGTACGGCGGCTGGGGAGCAGTTCCCGGTAATTTTTGCCCCAAAGGGCGGAGTAAAACCGGGCCAGGTAGGAGAAGGCCAGAACATGGGTGGAAATAAAATGGGTTTTGCGGGCGGAATCCATGCTTTTAAAGCCCCAGAGGGGCGACGGCTTATTGATGTAGAAGCCGCTGGCGATTGCAGCCAGCGCGGCTGGTGCGTAGGTCCAGTGCAGGAGCCTGACGATCCTGGAATGGCGGGGCTTTTCAATTTTCACAATGTCACCTCTTTAAAAACAGGAATTAGGGACCACAGAGAACGAAAATGGGCGGCCCGCCGTTCGATTTGCCAGGAGCATCGGAGCGACGGCAAACGAACGGCGGGCAAAACCGCCAGGTCAGGGAAAGGATGAAAATTTCCGGCTAGGGAAGGATAATCATTTCCTTTGTTGGTCCGCCCGGGACGATTACGTGGGTGGAGCAGGTGGAGCAGACGTCGAAGGCGCGCACCACCCGGCCCACTTCCACCGGTTCCTTTTCGTTTTCTACGGGCGTGCCGAGCAGGGCCTCCTCCACCGGTCCGGGCCGGCCGGCGTCGTCCCGGGGCGAAAAATTCCAGGCGGTGGGGGTGACGATCCCGTAATGGGCGATCCGTCCCTTTTCAATGCGCAGCCAGTGCCCCAGCGGGCCGCGCATGGCCTCGGTGAGGCCGGCTCCTTCCGCTTGCCGGGGAACGTCGAAAGGGGTAAAGACGGGTTTTCCCGGCTCCAGCTCCCCCAGCCACTCCTCCATCAGCTTCCCGATGAGTTCGGTTTCCAGGGTGCGGGCGACCAGGCGGTCCATGGTGGAAATTCCCCGGCGGTAATCGCCCCGGATCCAGAGCCGGGCCAGGGGCCCTCCCTCCATTGTTCTTCCGTTGTAGCGGGGAGCTTTTACCCAGGAATAAGCCCCTTCTTTTTCCCGGTCGGGTTCGGTTTGCCCTTGCGCCGGGTGCAGGCCGGATTCGCCGGTGTACCAGGAAAAGCGCAGGTGCTCTTTAATCAGGGAAGTGTCCAGTTTTTCCAGCTGGCCGTCGACCACGGCCCCCGGCGGAAAATGGCGCTCGCAGTCGTTTTCGTCCCGGGGGAAATGGCCGTAGGAAAGCAGAGCCGGCGCCCGCTTGCCTATTTCGTAGTAGTCTTTGTAAGCTTCCGCCAGCAGATATGTATCGGGAACCATGACGTTTTGGATAAAATCGTTGATCTTTTTCAGCTTGGCGCTAAAATCCATGATGATGTCCGCCGCCGGGGGGACGGTGCCCCCGCCGGCTAAAAGGCCGTGGGTATGGGGAACCTTGCCGCCCAGCAGGACGACCATTTCGTGGCACAGCCTGCTGATTTCCAGGGCCTGAAAGTAGTGTTGGACCAGGGTGTCGTTTTCTTTGGGCGGCAGGCGGTAGCCAGTTGTGTAGGCGGGCCGGAAAGGGCCGAGATCCGGGCCTTTGACGTAATCCAGCAGGCCGAACAGGTAAAAGTGGCGGATGTGATTCTGGAGCGTATCGGCAGCGTGAACCAGGTTGCGCAGCAGGTTGCCGTTTTTCGGAGGGCGCACGCCGGCGGCGTCTTCCAGGGCCAGCGCAGCCGCTGTGCCGTGCACCGAAGAGCAGATGCCGCAGATCCGCAAAGTGAGGTAAGGGGCGTCCCGGGGGTCCCGCCCCCGCAGGATCAGCTCGAAACCGCGGAAAGAAACCCCCGTGCAGCGGGCGTCCACTATTTTCTTGTTTTCAACGGTGATCTCCAGGGAAACCACGTTGTTGGCCCGGGGGAACGGGCCGATCATGATCTTTGGCAAGCCGGCTGTCCTCCAACTCCCTCGAAAATAGCTTTCTGCCATTAAGTTAAGTGCCTGGCACTTAACTTACGCTTCGCATATGTCGTTCGCCCGGACAAATTCCAGCCCTCTATTTTCATGCTTTATGGAGAGAACG
>JBFMEJ010000345.1:0-2460 GCA_040753275.1 Bacillota bacterium | reverse complement strand
CCACCAGGGCGGCCGCGCCCCTGGCGACGGCCTGCTCCACGAAGGAGTGCCCGTCCGTCTGGAATCCTTCGATGGCGACAAAAACGTCCCCCGGTTCCACCTGGCGCGAATCATAGGCAATCCCGCGCACGGGGACGGCCGGGTCGCCCTGCCGGAACAAAATGGTTTGCTCCGCGATTAATTCGCTGAACAGCAAGGGTAGATGCTCCCTTCCGCTACCAATTGATCATCGTATCACCGGCGAAAAAATATTGCAACAACCTTTATTTACCAATTCTTATCTATTATACTCTTCCTTTTTATGGTATTATGACCAGCCGGAGGATAATTTAACATACCAGGCACATAGTTTTCAGGCGCAAAGATACAAAGGAAGAGATTGGACAGGGAACTCGAAAACAGCATTCTACCATTGCTTACGTCGGGCTGGAATTGTCCGGCTCGCTCCGCCTGACTACTGATATTGCCGGCGCCTTAAGCATATGTCGTGTCTCGCCCGGACAATTGAGAGGTGAGAAGCAGGAGGTTAAAAGTGAGAGAATGTTAAATCCCACCTCTAACTTCTCACCTCCCACTTCTCAATTACGGCCGCTCCACGAAACCCCCCTCGCGAAGGGTTCCGGATGTGGGCGCAGGGGCCGGCGGTGTTTCCGGCTCAAGGGGCGCCGGGGGTTGTTCCCCACCCTGGCCGGGCGGCTGGAACTGGACCCGGATGGTGGTTCTGCGGGGCACTTTCCGCCCCGCCGGCGGGTCCTGCTCGCCGGCCAGGCCGGTGCCGTTCAATTCCAGATGCAGGTCCAGGTTCTTCAGCAGGTCCGCCGCCTCCGGAATGGTGAGCCCTTTGAGATTGGGCACGGTCACTTCCCCGCCGCGCTGTTCCCGGGGCGGTGGCTCTAGATTCAAAATCACGGCGGTGCCGTTGAGTACTTCTGCTCCCGCCCCGGGCATTTGCCCGTAAACGATGTTTCCCTCACCCCGGATCTGATACGTCAAACCAGCCTGAACGAGCCTGGAAATTGCTTCGTTAACCGGGTAGTTAACGACGGCCGGCACTTTCACCTTGAACCGGGGCTCTTCGTAAACAAAGGGATCCTTTGGTTTTTCCAGACCGGGGGTTTCCGGCACCCGCAGGTAGTGCAGCGTGTCGCGCACCACGGTCTGAAAAACGGGGGCGGCGACCTGGGAACCGTAGTAAATCCCCCCCTGCGGCTCGGCCACCATCACCAGGGCCGCCACGCGCGGGTCTTCCACCGGCGCGAAGCCGGCGAAGGAAGCCACGTACCGCCCCGTCACGTAACCGCCGCCCTCGCCCACCACCTGGGCCGTCCCGGTTTTCCCGGCCACCCGGTAGCCGTCGATAAAGGCGTTCCGGCCGGTCCCCTTCAGGACCACGTTTTCCAGTAAGGCGCTTACCTGCCGGGCCGTTTCCGGCGGCAAAACGGTGCGCACCGGCTCAGGTTTAAACTGTTTCACAACGTTCCCGGAACTGTCCCGGATTTCCCTGACGATTTGCGGGCGCACCAGCGTTCCCCCGTTGGCCACCGCCGCCACCGCCGTCAGCAGCTGAATGGGCGTCACGGCAATGGACTGGCCGATGGACATGGTGGCGATGTTCAGGTTCGTGGCTTTTTTTTCCGGGATCATGATCCCCGCCGCCTCGCCGGGGAGGTCGATGCCGGTGGGCTGACCGAAACCAAAGGCCTTTACGTACTGATAAAATTTCGGTACGCCTACCCTTAGGCCGACCTCCACAAAGCCGGGGTTGCAGGAATGCATGACCACTTCCGCAAAGGTCTGGCTGCCGTGCCCCCCGTCGTACCAGCAACGGATATACCGGTCGGCCACCTTAATGTAGCCCGGGTCGAAGAAGGCGTCTTCCGGTTTCACCGCCCCTTCCGCCAGGGCAGCGGCCATGGTGATGATTTTAAAAGTGGAGCCCGGTTCGTAGTTATACCAGATGGCCGGGTTTCTGTCCCACGCCTCCCGGGGGGCTTTCAGCCATTCGTTGGAGTTAAAGGTAGGCCGGTTGCCCATGGCCAGGATTTCCCCGGTCCGCGGATCCATGACGATAATGACGGCCAGCTTCGGCTGGTATTTGGCCGTTATTTTATCCAGTTCCCTTTCGACAAAGTGCTGGATGGTTTCGTCAATGGTCAGGAACAGGTGGTGTCCCTGACGCGGGGAAATATACTTGTGGATTGGTTCGGGAATGTCCTGCCCGGTGGCGTCCTGTTCGACGATGATGCGCCCGGGGACGCCCTTCAGCTCTTTTTCAAAAGTCACTTCAACCCCCGTCAGGCCCTGGCTGTCGATTCCGGTAAAACCCAGCAGGTGCGGAGCGAGGGTTTGAAAAGGATAGTAGCGCTGGTTTTCTTCAACCAGGAAAACGCCCGGCAAAGGTAAGGCTTTTACCTTTTGGGCAGTTTGGGCGTCCATTTTGCGGGCCAGCCATTCAAAACA
>JBFMEJ010000344.1:0-2461 GCA_040753275.1 Bacillota bacterium | reverse complement strand
AGAAAAATCAAGCCCTCCAGGGTTTACGTTAAGTACCCGGAGGGCTTTTTGTTGCCCGATTGGTGCCGGTTTTTGATGACCCATGTTTCGCGGGGCAGGTCTGGAATTGAGTGCTTTGCTTGAAATCTTTTTTAATTATTCTTTTCAGATGTATTTGGAAAGGTAAAGCCTGCACCGCGGAAAGCTGACCTTAACGCAAACGGGAGATCAATTAAACTTGACGACTGACGCCGGTTAATGCTATTGATAAGTTGATCAAGCAAGCATCCCGGAATACCTCCAGGTGGGAAGGTGGGATGAAAAATGAACAGCCCATTGAGTTTTTGGATCATCGGTGCCGGCCGGTTTGGCCGGATTGCCGCCGCCAGGCTGACGAAAAAACATCCCCGGGCCTCTTTTCTGGTCGTGGACAAGCAGGCGGGGGCCCTCCGCCAGGTCAGCGATCTCCCCGTCGAAACCAGGCGGGAAGATGGGGTGGACTTTCTGGTTCAAAATCTAAAGACAGCGGATGCCCCGTCTTTCATTGTTCCCGCCGTCCCCGTCCACCTGGCTTTTGAATGGTTGAAGAAGAAGCTGGCGGCGGATTACGAAGTGGTTAAGGTTCCCGTTCCGGAGCAGGTGCTCCGCCTGGTCCCGAATCCCCTGCCGGCACCCGAAACCGGCCGGCTATACACGAGCTACGCCACCTTCGTCTGTCCGGACAACTGCCCGGAGCCGGAAAAGATCTGCACGGCAACCGGCCAGCCGCGCAAAGGGCTTCTTTATCAAGACCTCCAGGAAATAAACGTCGATGATTTCCTCACGTTAAGCATCAGAAGCCTTCAGCTCGCCCCGGGAGTAGGCGGGTACAGGCCGGAGGTCCTTTGGGCGGTGCTGGAAAAAGTAGTAGCGGTTGGAGCAGAAAAAAATTACCTCCTGAGCACCGCCTGCCTTTGCCACGGGGTGCTGGACTCGTTCCGGTTGGTAGGTCTTCTTCGATGATCACCGTGGCCGGACCGGGCGGTGGGCCAGGAAAAAGCGACCTGCGGGAGGCAGGACGCTTTTTCTGGAGGCAGTTTTTGCTTTTTGCTATAAATCCAGGTTCAGTTCGGCCAGCTTTTGCGCTGTAGGCCGGCCCGTTTGCCAGTCCCAGCCCCGGAGGGTGTAGTATTCCTGAAGGTGCGCGGTCATGGTTAAGTCCAGCAGCTCTTCGAAATTGTCCTCCAGCTTTTCGCGGGTGATGCCCAGTTCGGCGATGGTGGCCGGGCCCCCCACGGAACGGATAAAGGAAACGTAGAAATCGACCAGGCCGGCGAGAATTTCCGCCGGTTTTTCCCCGGAGATTTCGAGTTGTTTGGCCAGGTCCAGGTATCTTTCGGAGTATCTGGAAACGTACTGGATCATGTAAGGGGTGAAAAGGCCGACGGCGCAGCCGTGGTGGACGTTGAAAAGTTTCCCGAAGGCGTGCCCCATGGCGTGTTCGAAACCCGGTGCGGCGTTGCCGAAAGACATCCCTGCCATGTTGGCGGCCATGGCCATTTTCATCCGCGCCTCGTAATCCCGGCCGTCGGCCACCGCCCGGGGCAAATATTTGAGGGTGAGTTTGATCGCCTGGTAGCCCAGGGCGACGGTATATTCGTTGGACCAGTGGGAAAGGACGCTGCCCGTGGCGTGGGCCAGGGCGTCTAATCCGGTGTAGGCGGTAAGTTTGGGCGGCATGCCCACGGTGAAGGCCGGGTCCAGCAGGGCCAGGTCGGGGACCAGTTCGGGGTGGTTGAGAATCATTTTCTGCTTGCCGTCGGTGATCATCGCCGTTGCCGTCGTTTCCGACCCGGTTCCAGAAGTGGTCGGTACGGCCGCCAGGAGCACCTTTGTTTTAATCCCCAGGGAAGTCATGGAAAGGGTTTCCGGGTCGGCCGGCTTCACCTGGCGGAGGTCCAGGTCGGGCCGGGCGTATTTTAAACATACTGCTTTCGCGGCGTCCATTACCGAGCCGCCGCCCACCGCCACCACTACGTCGGCGCCGAAATTTTGGGCCATTTGCGCTCCGGCCAGGACATTTTCCACTGGCGGTTCGGGAATTACCTCGTCCCAGATGTCCGCCTGGCAGCCCCCTTCCCGCAGGGCCTTATGCACTTTTTCGGCCAGGTTCCGGACTGTTTTGTCGGTGATCAGCAGTGCCTTCTTTGTTCTGGACAGCGCCGGAACGGCTTGCTGCAGCATCTTCAAACCGTCCGCGCCCAGGAGCAGCTTGGGCGCGAAGAAATAGCTGGCGAGCCCCCGGATGCCCGAGGCGCCCGCCACCGAGAACAACATCCGCAGCCTGGGATCGTCGGTCCACCAGTTTTCGCGTCTGGAAATCAAAACAACCACCTCCAAAGATTTGTTTGCTGAAGTTATAAAATTTTAAAATTTTTGCCGGCAGAAGATGCAACCCCTCAGGAAATAAAATCAGCCCTTCCTGCCGCTTTTTTGCGTTACT
>JBFMEJ010000343.1:0-2466 GCA_040753275.1 Bacillota bacterium | reverse complement strand
TGGACCATTTTTTAACTATTTTCCTGCTGGCTTTGGCCGCCAATCTGGATAATTTAATTGTTGGCATGTACTACGGAACGAAAAAAACGAACCTTTCGATCGGCACCAATTTCCTGATTGCTCTCGTTGTGGGAACTGGCTCCCTCCTCTCCATGCTTTTTGGGAAATTGATTGCCCGGGTTACGTCCCCCCACCTGGCCAACTATCTGGGATCCTTTCTGCTTATTTTCGCCGGATTTTGGATCGTTATCCAGGAACGCAGGCGGATCGGCAGATTTGATGCCTTGAACGGTTCGCAAAACCTTTTTTATAACCTGAACGTAATTTTAAAAACGCCCGCCTACGCGGATTTGGATGGTTCCGGACACATCGACTGCAAAGAGGGCGGGCTCCTGGGCATCGCTTTAACTTTAAACAACCTGGCGGCCTGCCTGGGCGCCGGGGTTTCCGGCCTGGAACCGTTTTTAGCTGCCGGTTTGATCGCTTTTTTAAGTTTGCTGCTTTTATCCCTGGGGATCAAATTCGGCCATTTTTGCGCGTCCCGCGGGTTGAAAAAGTACGCCGGCGAGATTACCGGCCTGTTGCTAGTGATTACCGGCCTGTACGAACTGTTTATCAGCTGAACCAAAACAAACTACGGCGAAAAAGGCTTAAGAAGCCAGCCACCAGCCCACCCGGCACAGGCAGAACGGGTTTACCCCCTTTAAACTTACCGATCCTTTGCAACACTGAAATACTTCCGTAGCCCATTTAGAATGGCTGTCGCTATTTTATCGTAAAGCGTAGGATTTCTCAGCAAACCCTCCTCCACCCAGTTGGAAATGGTGACCGGCTTTATAACCAGGCCGGGGATGTTGCCCAGGAGAGATAATTTGTGGTCCGCTGCGATCTCTAAAACATTGCGTTTGATTTTCCCGGCCAGTTCCGCGGCGATGATTTGGGCCAGGGGCAGGCTGCCCGGATGGACCGGGTTAAAGTTCACCACCAACCCGCCGACTGCATCATCCTCATGGTAATGAGTGTGCAGACTGAGGAAAAGATGGGCTTTTTTCTTTTTGGCCAGGTCAAAACGCTCTTCTGGCGAGACTTGTTGGTCGCCCGAACGGGTGAGAAAGACTTGCGCTCCCGCTTCGGCTAATTTTGCTTTTAAGCGTTCGGCCATGGTCAGGACGACGTTTTTTTCGAGCAGATCTACAGGGCCTTTTTCCCCAAAATCACTGCCGCCGTGACCGGGATCGAGGATAATTACCCGGCCGCCGAAAACTTTGGCCAGGGGCGAACGGTCAAGATTTAGATAAATCCTGGCCGGGATTCCTTCTTCGCGAACAATTTCGAAAGGCGCCCCGTCCGTAAGGGTAACCCGCACCGCCAGGCCCGCGTTGCTTTCCGGTTGGACGGCGATTTCTTCCACCAACCCGTCGTGGACGGGAATGGTTTCGCAAAAGAGATTGGGGACGGCGTCTTTTAACAAAAGGATGATTTCCTTTGGTTCGTTTGGAATTAATTCGTACCGGCAGGCAGGAACCGATTCGATGACGACGCACGATACGGAGCGGTCAGGAAGAGAACGGACCTTGCTCCAGACGTTGGTTATCCGGGCAACCTGGGGGTTGGAACATTCCTCCTTGATCACTACAATGGGCGTCTGCTGGTCGTCGTTCCCGAAAGGGTTGTCGATCAAAGCCTGCTGCGCAATTCTCGCGCTCTTTGGGCTGCTGGCGGCCAAGATGTCCACGCATTTGATGTCGTTCACGTCCGCGATCACGGCTTCCCGGCCGCTTGTTTTGCTGATTGCGGAAACAATCTTTTCCGGTTCCCGCGGGCCTAAAATAATGTGTTTCTCGTAAGGCCACATGGTGCCGGCGATATCGTCGATCAAAGCCAGCTTCCGGCCGGCGACGAGGTAGAAATAACCTTTCCGGCCAAGCAGTTTTCCGATCGCTGCGGCCAGGCAACCGAGTAAAATGCGCGGCAGACCGACTTCCTGGATCGCCAGCTGCATGGCCGGGGGTGTGGCCAGGCTTCCGTGCTTGGCGGGAAAACGGCTGATCAAGTGCGCCCAAAGCCCCGGTTTGACCGTTTCCGGTAAAATTGCCCGCCTTTGCGTAATGGCCACGGCGCTTTCCGCCAGGGCGATGATATCCCCCGGCCCGGCGATCCCGGCGGTGTACCGGCAGGCGAGCTGAACGATGTCGTCTCCTTCTTTAAAAATGTGGGTGCGGACGGGAACGGTAAAGCACGGCAAGAATGATCACCTTCTTGAAGATTACTGGAAAATTAAATTCCTGGCTTCCTATGTTTATACCAATGGATTCTTAATTATGTGGCGATGCACTCAGTGGGTTGCCAAGCTCTTAAGGGCGGTTTTTGTGCGGGGCAGCTTTATTCCCCCCAGATTGCCTAAAATAAAATTCTGCGCACGTAAACGTTGAGCAAAATCCCCAAGGCCATCAGGTTCATGATCAT
>JBFMEJ010000342.1:0-2468 GCA_040753275.1 Bacillota bacterium | reverse complement strand
CCTAAAACGCGCACTTTTCCACGCGCAGGCAGGTAAATGCCGTTTAAATGAAGCAGCAAAGTAGATTTGCCGGCGCCGTTGGGCCCCAGGATGGCTACCCGCGAACCCCTCTGAATCGATAAAGAAAGGCCCCGGAGGGCCTTGGTTCCGTCTCGATAACGAAAATATAAATCTTCTACTTCAATAATGCTTGCCATAAGCTGCCTCCCGTTTCCAACATCCGCAACGCCAGCGCAAAGGTAAGAATGCCCAGCCCCCACCCCAAATCGCGGGTTGGCGGCCAGACCAGTTCCCTTTGGAGGGACTGATTGCCCAACCCCCGGGCGAGCATGGCCAGGTAGATGCGCTCCCCCCGCTCCCCCGAACGCAAAAAAAGCACGCCCAGTAACTGCCCCAGAGTAAGAAAAGTTCTTTTGTCCAGTAAGCTTTTTCCTGCCCGGAAAGCCCGCGCCCGGCGGGCCAGCATCATCCGCCGGGTTTCTTCGATCAGGACAAATATGTAGCGCACGGTGAATTCGATCAGCTGAACAAAAACCAGGGGAACGCGCAATTCGCGGAAGGCCCGCATCAAACCGCGGAACCCGGTAGTAGCGGTGAGTAAAGTCAGGGCAAAAACGGCGTTCATCATCCGGAGAAAAAGGATCAGTGCCTGCATTATCCCCTCTTTGCTTACGCCAATCGGATACGCTCCAATTTTGAACCCGGCCAGGATTTCTCCCGGAACGGCAAAAGGAAGAACCGCGATCAGGACCCCGCCGAAGGGCAAAATCCAAAGCAGGCGCCAGCCAAAGTAAAGGGGGGTTAACCCGGCCAAAGCTCCCAGGACGACCAGAAAGGAGGCCCCAAAAAGCAGTGCCGTCCAGGAAGTAAGCGTAGAAACAAGGGCGGTAAAACATAAAATGCTCACCGTTTTCACCCGGGGATCCACGCGGTGCAGCGCCGAATTTAGCAAACCGGCCGGAGAGAAAAGATGATCCAAGCGGAAAACCTCCCGAAAAAGGATTGGAAATTTGGAACCGGGAATCGGGAGCAGGCAAAATAAAAAAGTCACAGGACCTGCCATTTTATAAAAACTGCAGCGAACAGGCCTCCATGACCCTTTTCTAATTCCGGTGGAATTTGGAATCTCCGTGATTCCTTTTACTTCTTGTATTATACTGAAGCTGACCTTTGAAAACAAGATCTGCTTTCATATATTTTTTAATTTTTTTATCCGGTTACTTATTTTTTCCGTGTTCCCTGTGCCTCCTGGAGCTAAATTTTAAACCGGGCGGCCGCTTCCTCCAGTTCGGCGGCAAGTCTTTGCAGGCTCTCCGCCGCGGCAGAAACCTCTTCCATGGCCGCCGTTTGCTCTTCGGCGGTGCCGGCCACATTTTGCACGCCGCCGGCGATTTGCTCAGCGGTGGCCGCCACCTCTTGCATCTGAGTGCTTAGTTCCCGGACGGTTTCTGTAATCCCGGTAAAAAGTTCCCCCACTTCCCTGACGATGAAATTGCCGGCCTGAACCTGCTGGGTGCTCTCCTCCATGTTCGCAATCGCACCGGCGGCCCGCTCCTGGATCCGTTGCACCAGCTGGTAAATATCCTTCGCCGCGTCGCCCGACTGCTCGGCCAGCTTTCTTACCTCTTCCGCCACCACGGCAAACCCGCGGCCCTGTTCGCCCGCCCGGGCCGCTTCGATGGCGGCGTTTAAAGCCAGGAGGTTGGTCTGATCGGCGATGCTGGTAATCATTTCGACAATTTTCGTAATTTCCCGGGAGGTCTCCCCCAGTTCGGTAATGGCCCTGGCCACCTGGTTGGTCGAAAGCTCGATGCTCCCCATCTGATTGATCAGCCTTTTCACTTTGGCCTGACCTTCTTCGGCCAGACCCGCCGCCTTTTCAGCGGCCTGGGCCACCTGGCCTGCGTTGCCGGCCCCGTCTTCAACGGCGGCGGCAATTTCGGAAATGGCGGAAGCGGTGCTGGTGGCTCCCTGGGTGGTCTGCTGGGCGCTTTCGGACAGTTGGCTGGCCGCGTGGAAAATGGAACGTGCTCCTTCGGCTACCTTCTGGACAATTTCCCGCAGGTTTTGCTTCATCTGGTTAAACGAACGCGCCAGGGAACCAATTTCGTCCCGGGAGTTGCTTTTAAGATCGGCCACGGACAAATCACCCGCGGCGATGCGGGAGACGCCGCCTTCCACCATCTGCACGGGCCGGGCGACCAGCTGTCCGGTGTAAAAGGCGATCAGCAAACCTAAAAGCAGGGCGATGCCGACGGCCAGGTAGCTCACCATTTCTATCTTGTTCATCAGGGTGCGGTTGTTTTCAACCGCCGCCTGCAGGGATTGTTCCTGTAAACTCATAAAATCCTGGCCCGCCTTGAGCGCTGCCTCAATCACCCCTTGCTTTTCCGCCAGATAAGAAGACATTTCTTTTTGAAAAGCATCCAGTTGCCCGATTAAGTCCATTCTTCTGGCCATATTGCTCC
>JBFMEJ010000341.1:0-2468 GCA_040753275.1 Bacillota bacterium | reverse complement strand
ACAAGGAAATCTCCAGTAAGACCCATCTGGCCATCGACACCGTCAAGACTCACCTGCGGAGCATTTACCGGAAACTGGGGGTAAAAAACCGCTCCCAGGCGATTACCCTGCTGAACAGGCAAAATAAGGCCTTTGAGATTTGAGCGGGGCTGCCGGGACCGGGCCGGCCGGGTTTCAGAACGCCAGGTTTAAAAGCGGCAATTCCCATTCCCGGATTCGTCATGGTCCAGGCAGCTCTGCAGCGGTACCTCGCGCATCCCCTGAAAACAGCGCGGGGGCAGGGCGAGGTAACATTCCGTTGCCCATTCCAGGCGGCGGCGCATTTCTTCCCCGACCGCAGCGACAATTTTGCCCGGAACGCCGAGGACGAGCATATTCGGGGGGATTTCCATTTTTTCCGTAATCAGCGTTCCGGCCCCGATGCAGCAGCCGTCCCCGATGACCGCCCAGTCCATGATAATGGCTCCCATGCCCACCAGGACGTGCTCCCCCAGCCGGGGGGTATGCAGGATTGCTCCGTGGCCGATGTGGCTGCGGGGACCCAAAACGGCGGCATCCCCGGGCTGCACGTGGATAACGCAGTTTTCCTGAATATTTGACCCGTCTCCAATGACCACTGCGCCCCAGTCGCCCCGGATGCGGGCACCCGGCCCGATGTAGCAGTCCTCGCCGATGGTGACGTCCCCGATGACGGTAGCTTCCGGATGAATATAAGTTCCCCTGCCCACAGACGGTTTTTTACCCTCGAACTCATAAAACCCCAAACGGCCACCTCCCAAAAATTCTGAATTTGTTGCGGCCAGTGAACAATCAACCTCAGAACACCTTCACCACCAGGGCCGCACCGGTATCCCCGGCCGCGCATCCCGTAAACAGCCCGTAACCGCCCCCAAGGATAACCAGCTCTTCAATCATTTCAATAATTGCACGGCCGGCGGTAGGTCCCTGGGGATGTCCGTAAATAAGTGAAGAACCGTAATTATTGAATTTCATGACGTCAATGTTCATTTCTCTGGCAAGGTACAGATCGTTGGCCGCAAACGGGTTATGCGTCTTGATGGCCTTTACGTCCTCAATGTCAATCCCGGCTTTTTCCAGCGCCATTCTTGCCGCCGGCACCACGGCCATCGCCATATGAGCCTTGAGGGCGCGGGCATAACCATAGGAAACCACCTGTATTTCAATGCTGCTATCGGCACTCAGTTCCCGCGCTTTTTCCCTGGTGGATAAAATAATTCCACAGTTGCCGTCGGCCGGGTGGGTTTGGGTGCCGTATGTGTGCACCCCTCCCTCAATAACCGGTTTTAATCTGGCCAGCCCTTCCCTGGTTGTAGGAGTCACACCTTCGTCCGCTTCAAGCAACGCGGTTTCTTTTTTACTCTTTTTATATTCCACCGGGAACATGTAACGCTTCTGGAACTCCCGGTCATTGGCCAGGGCATCCTGGTACTGCTCGTAACGCCGGTAAGTTACCTCATCGCAGTCTTCCTTGGTAATCCCGCCGGCCTTTTTAACCACGTTCTCCGCCGTCTGGATCATGGCGACCCCTCCCCAGGGGTCGCGGTTGAAGTTGTCCATCGCCCAGTTTTCCGAAATCACCTGTCCGCCGGGACCTGCGGGATTGGGCCAGATCGTGTGGGGGGCGTTAGACAGGCGGTCGGTCATCAGACAGAAAACAGTTTGGTGAAGACCTGTTTCAATGCCCGCCGCTGCCAGACTTATACAGGTGGTGGAGGTGGAACACGCCTGCGGGATATGACAGCCGGGAATTTCCGTCGCTCCCATGAGGGCGGCCGCCCAGGGGGCGGCGTAAAAGGTGTGCAGCTGCCCGACGGTTTTTCCCAGATAGAGGTATTCAAATATTTTTACCTCCAGACCCTTTGCCGCCAGCCACCTCCTGGCGGTCAGCGCCCCTAATTCGATGGCGTTTTCATTTTGCAGGCTCCCCTGCCAGCGGGCGAAGGGGGAACTGAAGTATCCGCGGTAAGGAATAAATGCTTTTGTGTACATAAAAATGCCCTCCAGAATTAATTATTTACTTTTTTCCGTCATCTGCCGCCCTGCCTGAAAGGCCTTCACGTTCAGTTCCCTGAATTTCTGGGGGACCGTTTCCTCGATGACGGCCCGCCAGACTTCGGCGGGTTCGGCTAAATAATTCGACAGGGCGCCGAGCAGCACTACTCCCGCCAGGGCCAGGTTGCCCAGCTCCCGGGCCTTCGCCGCCCCTTCGATCCAGACCACCCGGGCGCCCGCCTGGCTTAAGGTATCTTCAATCTCCTTTTCTTCCGGGTACCTGGCCTGGCCCAGGTTCACTGCGGGCGGCATGATCCGGTAGCGGTTCACCAGGGCCGTCGCCCCGGGGGCCAGGAAATGGGGCCAGCGGGCCGCCTCCAGCATTTCAAACCCCAAAAGGTAGTCCGCGCTCCCTTCTTCAATTAAGGGGGAGTAGACCTTTTCCCCCCAGCGGA
>JBFMEJ010000340.1:0-2469 GCA_040753275.1 Bacillota bacterium | reverse complement strand
AGGGGAAGTTGCTTCCGCATCTAAATCTTGCCCCGGTGCCGGCGGAGCCGGCCGGCCGCCGCCTGTCTGCCTGGATCCGGAAGCTGGCAGCTGTTCAGGCGGGGACGGCAGCGGGGATGCGGGCACGGCCACCGGGGTCGGAGCCGGAGTTGGACCCGACTCCGGGAAAGCGGGCCTTCCGGGTCTTCCTCCCGGAAACAAACCGGGACGATACGGGTAGCGGGGGGAGTGAACGAGGGTAATCCCGCTCAGCTTGTATTCTTCCTCCTGGAACAGTTGTCCCCCCTGGTACCAGCGGCGGCGGATCTCCGCCCGGGGGATGATCAGGGAAACTTCAAAGGGCAGGCGCAGGGTGTTGGATCTATTCAACTTGAGCGAAACGCTGTCCAGCCGGATTTCCGACTCGTCAACCTGCTGGTAAAACGGCCGGCAGGGCCGGAACGGCGGACCGGGACCAAACGGCGGCATAGGAACACCCCGCTAATTTACAATGATATAAACCGGGCACAAATAGGTCAGCAATCAATTATCAGTTATTTTTTGCTTCTTAATCCATTGCTATCCAAATGTCACCCAGTACATATTATTATGGTTTAAGCCGTAATGTACCTTAAGAAACTTTTCCAACGTTTTTCGAAAATTTCACTAAAAAATAGCCCCACCAGGCCTTTGGAACCCCTAAAGCTATGAAACCACTCGAATCATTACAGTTAACCTTGCTTCACCCGCGCAGGGCGAAGGCCGCGTCCAGGATGCGGTGGGCCAGCTCTGTTTTTTTCATCAGGGGCAGATCGACGACCTGGCCGTCGCGGTAAATGAGTTTGACGAGGTTGGTGTCCGCGCCGAAGCCGGCCCCCGGCTGGGTGACGTCGTTGGCCACGAGCAGGTCCACGTTTTTTTCCTCCAATTTCCGGCGGGCGTTGGCCAGCAGGTTTTCCGTTTCTGCAGCGAAGCCCACCAGCACCTGGCCGGGTTTTTTAAGCCGGCCGAGTTCCAGCAGGATGTCGGGGTTTTTGACCAGCTCAATGACCAGGGTTTCTCCTTCCTTTTTGATTTTTTGCTCCGCCGCCCGGGCGGGCCGGTAATCGGCCACCGCCGCCGCCTTGATCACAACGTCCGCCCGGGGGAAATGCTCCAGGACCGCCTCAAACATCTGCTGCGCGGTCTCCACGAGAACCGCTTTGACCCCCGCCGGCACGGGCAGCGCGGTGGGCGCGGTCACCAGCGTAACGTCCGCTCCCCGTGCCGCGGCGGCCGCAGCCAGAGCGTAGCCCATTTTCCCCGAGCTGCGGTTGGAAAGAAAACGTACCGGATCGATGGGCTCGCGGGTGCCGCCGGCGGTGACCAGCACCGCCAGCCCCTGCAGGTCTTTCGCCGGGCCCAGCAGGCGGGCGATTTCCGCCACGATTTCCGGCGGCTCGGGAAGCCTGCCTTCGCCTGTCTCCCCGCAGGCCAGCGGGCCCTTCCCCGGCTCCAGGACGTGGCGGCCGTATTTTTTAAGGGCGGCGAGATTGGCCTGGGTGGCCGGGTTCCTGTACATGTGGACGTTCATTGCCGGGCAGAATAAAACGGGCCCCGGCGCGGCCAGGATCGAGGCGCTCAACAGGTCGTCCGCCAGGCCGTGCGCCGCCTTGGCCAAAATATTAGCGGTAGCCGGAGCTACCACCAACAAATCCGCCTTCGCCAGTTCGATGTGGGGCAGCAGCGGACCCCCCGCGCCGCCCGGGCCGTCCGTGCCGGCAAACAGATCCGTTTGCACGGGGTTCCCGGTGAGGGCCGCGAAGGTGGCCGGCGCCACAAATTTTTGCGCGCCGGCCGTCATGATCACGTGCACGTCCGCCCCCGCCTTGCTCAACAGGCTGGCCAGTTCCGCTGCTTTGTAGGCGGCGATGCTTCCCGTCACGCCCAGCGTAATTAACTTGCCTTTCAGCATTTCCGTGGAACGGTCTGTCAACGTCGTCAGATAAAAGTCCGTCTGGTTTCGATCTTCCGGTGTTCAACGCCTGACAGCTTACCTCTTCCAGTCCCGACGGCTGACGACCGGCGACTGACGACCGTCCTTATTTCCTCCCCTGTTTAGTGTGCCGGAATTTTATTTTTCCGCTGGCGATTTCCTCCAGCGCTTTCGTCACCGGTTTGCTCCCGTTTGCTTCGTTTTCCCCTGCTTCCGTCAGCAACCTTGCGCGTTTGGCAGCCATTACAACCAGCGTATAGCGACTGTCGACCCTTTTCATTAATTCGTCCAGAGATGGTTGCTTCATCGCAATCCCCCGCGCTAAATTTTAAGGTCTCGAAAACGCGCCGTCCGGCACTTTTCCGCCGTAATAATGGAGCGGATTTGCACAACCGCCTTTTCCACCCGTTCATTGACTACCGCGTAATCGTAAAGGGAAAGCGACTGCAGCTCACGCTTCGCCCACTGCAGCCGTTTTTGCACCTCCTCCGCCGATTCGCTGCCGCGCCCTGCCA
>JBFMEJ010000339.1:0-2473 GCA_040753275.1 Bacillota bacterium | reverse complement strand
GTCCCTTTCTACCTGCGCACGGGAAAAAGACTGGCCGTTAAAGGGACGGAAATATTTGTCCAGTTTCGCTCTCTGCCGGAAGTGCTGGATTTTAAGGAACAAGGCTCCCTCGCGCCCAATCTGCTGGTCATCCGGGTTGATCCCTTAGAAGGAATCTATTTGCAGTTAAACGTAAAAAAACCCGGTACGAAAAACCGGATCGTCCCCGTCACCATGGACTTTTGCCAGAACTGCGCGCTGGCCGCCGGCTCCCCCGAAGCCTACGAACGTCTCTTGCAGGACGCATGGAAAGGCGACCCAACCCTTTTTACCAGCTGGGAGGAGGTCGCGCTGGCCTGGGAATTTGTGGAGCCAATGGCTGCTGCCCGGGAACAAAACGGCGTCGTTTTTCCCAACTACGCGGCCGGCACCTGGGGGCCGGCGGAAGCCGGGGAACTTCCGGGGCGCGACGGACTGCGCTGGTGGCCGGTATGCGGGGAAAGAAAAGAAGATCTTCCCGCCTGCTGGCAGAACGCAGAACGCAATTACACCGCCAACCCCGCGACATTTCCCTGGCCGGAAGGGATGGAGGGATTACCCGTTGAAAATATACGACATTTCGATGGCTATTTACCCGGGCATGATGGTATATAAAAACAAAACAAAATTCTGCTCATCGAGGGTCTGCGCTTAAAAAACGTTCCCGCCGGGGTATACTTTTTAATTGTCGCCCCCTTAAAACTCACCGGCGTGGAAGCCGCCCCGGCCCGGGCTTTCCTGCTCGGACCAGGATAAATCCAACCGCAAAAATCTCCTTCTTCGGGAGTGCCTCATGAGAACATTCGTTCCCGCCATTAATTATGAAAATTGAGGCACAAAGAAAAATGTGCCGGCAATAAGTTAAATGCCAGGCACTTAACTTATTAAGTAATTCGCTTCAGCGAATTCCGACTATCCCGGCGACTGACGACTGACGACTATCTATGAGGGAGACCCTACCGGAAAGAATCATACCTTACCCGCCGGGGCGCCATCAACTTAATCAAAACCATCCCCGCTACAAAACCGCCAATGTGCGCCCACCAGGCAACCGGATTGGCCACGCCGCCTAAAGACAGCGTCCCGTTAAAAAGCTGCAGAACAAACCAGAGAGCCAGGTAGATTACCGCCGGCACTTCCATCAGCGTTAAAAAGAAAAAGACCGGCACCAGGGCAAGGACGCGAGAACGGGGAAAACTGATAAAATACCCGCCCAGCACTCCGGCAATCGCCCCGCTGGCGCCGATGACGGGGACGGGGGAGGTGGGGTTGGTTAAGATGTGGGCGATGCTCCCAATTATCCCGGCAGCCAGATAAAACAACAGATAGCGAAAGCGGCCCAGGCGGTCTTCCACGTTATCCCCGAAGATCCACAGATACCACATATTACCGATGAGGTGAAACCATCCCCCGTGAAGAAACATGGCGGAAAGGAAAGGTAAAAATAAAGGCTCCAGGGGAGCGCCGGTTTGAATTAAATGAAACACCTCGCTGGGAATAACCCCATAATGAAAATAAATGTCTTCCAACTGTTGCCTGGAAAGCCCCAGACCATAAAAAAATACCAGGAGATTAATCGTGATGATCGTCCAGTTGACGACCGGCCTGCGCCGCGGACGCACACTATCCCGGATGGGAATCATCGCCTTGCCCTCCTTTAACCGGAGGTTGCGCCGGCTTGCCGCCCCGGCGCACCCTTTTTCCGCTGATCCCTATTAGGGTATGACTTTTTTCAAAGAATATTCGATAATATCCTGGGCCCCGACCTTTTTCAGCGCCGGCACCAGCTCCCGGACCTTTTTTTCGTCGAGAATGACTTCCACGGCCACCCAGTCGCTGTTGACCAGCTGGGACACGGTGGGATGCTTCATGGCCGGCAGAATTTCCAGCACAGCATCCAGACGGTCTCCCGGAACATTCATCTTTAAGCCTACCTTATTATCCGCCCGCAAGGCCCCCAGCAACAAAACGGCCAGATTTTCCAGTTTTTCCCTCTTCCAGGGGTCTGCCCAGGATTTTTTATTGGCGTGCAGCCGGGGGGTAGACTCCAAAATGGTGGCGATCTCCCGCAGATTGTTATCCCGCAGCGAACTCCCCGTTTCTGTGAGGTCGGCGATGGCATCCACCAGGTCCGGAACCTTAACCTCCGTTGCCCCGTAAGAAAACTCCACCGTTGCCTTCACTCCGTGCCCGGCTAAAAATTGCCGGGTAACCCGCACCAGTTCGGTGGCAATGCGCTTCCCTTCCAAATCCGCAACCTCTTTGATGGCGCTGTCTTTCGCCACGGCCAGAACCAGCCGGACGGGCCGCTGCGTATGCTTGGAATAAACCAGTTCGGCCACCTCGACGACATCCGCTTCATTCTCCAGGATCCAGTCCAGGCCGCTCAAGCCCGCATCCAACACGCCTTCGCTCACGTAGCGGGGGATTTCCTGAGCGCGCATCAGCACCACTT
>JBFMEJ010000338.1:0-2477 GCA_040753275.1 Bacillota bacterium | reverse complement strand
GGCCAACGTGTCGAACGCCATGGAAATTCTCCGGCAGGAAGAAGCCGGTCGGGCCGACGTGCGCGTTCATTCGGCGATCATGTCGAACATCCAGAGTTCCGGGAACGTCCACGTGATCAGCCAGGGTTGTATTGGCACGGTGATTAACGCCGGCGGCAACGTCGTCATCAAGGGTTCTTTTAAGGGCGGGGAGATTTTTTGTGAAGGGAACGCCGAAATTCAGGAACTGGGCAGCAACCTGGGCGCACCCCCGGTGGTGCGGGTGGGGCACCGGAGTGCCATCAAAGTAGGAAAGGCTTTTCCGGGAGCAGTCATCCAGATCGGGCAGCGCCGGCTTGTCTTGAGCCAGCAGATGGGTTCCTTTAAGGCTCGCTTGAATAAAGAAGGGGAATTGGATATTATATAGGAAAGGCACAGAGGCACAGAGGGGTAGTAGGGATGGGGAAGAGGGAAAAGCGGGGGAAAGAAGAAATTTAGACGGGGAGGATTTCGCAATTGCAGGAAAATGTACTGGCGCTGGTTGCGGAGTTGATGGCCCTGGCCGCGCAAACCGCGCCCAAGGGCCTGGGTCACGACTGCATCGCCACCAGGGTGATTTCCGGCGATCTCCTGGGGCGGCTTGCCGACGAGATGATCCGTTTCGGCCGGGATACGCAAAAAGCCAATTTCGACCGGGACGCCGAAAATGTGCGCCGTTCCGGGGCTATCTTGCTGGTGTCTTTGAAAGAGAATAAAACGCTGGGGCTGAACTGCGGTGCTTGCGGAAACGCCCGCTGCGCCGATTTGCAGAGCCGCCCCGGTCCGGAGTTTCCAGGGCCGCTTTGTGCCTGGCGCCTGATCGACCTGGGAGTTGCTCTGGGGTCGGCGGCCAGAACGGCCAGCCTGTTGTGCGCCGACAGTCGGATCATGTACCGGGTGGGGACGGTGGCCCGGAAAATGGGCTTGATCGAGGGGGAAGTGGTCGTCGGCATTCCCGTTTCAGCTTACAGTAAGAATATTTATTTCGACCGAATGGAACAAAAGCCCCCGCAGAATA
Organism: Bacillota bacterium; assembly: GCA_040753275.1. Lineage (GTDB taxonomy): Bacteria > Bacillota > Desulfotomaculia > Desulfotomaculales > Nap2-2B > JAIMBK01. The sequence goes on along the minus strand of JBFMEJ010000338.1, from coordinate 1,441 downwards.
AATAGTAGATGAGTAAGAAAATGCAGCAGTTTTTTGAAGACGTTTACGGGAGAAAAATTCGGCTCACAATTGAGCGCCAGGCGCACCTTGAGAATGATCATCCTGAAATGTCCGGACAGATCGACAAAATTCGGGAAACACTTTTTCGGCCATCCACTGTTAAGCGCTCAAGGACCGATCAAGCAGTGCAATTATTCTATCGGAAATATCAATCAACCCCTGTTACGGAAAAATATTTATGTGTTGTGGTCAAAGTGCTGGATCAAGATTGTTTCATTATCACCGCCTACTTTACGGATCAGATAAAAAGAGGTGATTTAATATGGAGAAAAGAATAAGTATATGGTACGACCCAGAAGGTGATTTTTTGGAGGTTCTCTTCGAAAGAAAAGAAGGTTACTTTCGAAAAACAAAAAATGATGCAGTTATGGAAAAGGTTGACAAAGAAGGTAATGTAATCGGTTTTTCTATCTTGAAAATAAGTGCCTTAAGAACACAAAAACCATTGGCAATAAATTTATAGTTACTTTTTTAATCCTAAATAAAAAAGCAGCCTGCCGGTAGCCATTAACCCGATGACAAGGGGACTGAAAGGTTTTTGGAACCCGTTATTCCGGCAGGCTTACTGTTTTTGGTTAATGATAAGTTTTAGCGCAGTTTTTCAAAGCGGTCCTTCAGCTTTTTGCTGACCAGGGGCATGGTGGTGTATTCCATTTCGTCCAGGTGCAGGCGATGCGGCTCGAAAGGCCCCAGGCTGCGCATATAGCTGGCTATTTCGTTAGCCAGCTGGCGGGCCTGGTCGAAGGCCGGGTCGGCGAAGAAGTCCTGCGGACCGACAAGTTTTCCTTCGGCCAGCTGGAAGCCCAGCGCTACCACCCGCGGCGGGCCATCGAAGCGCGTGGGGGTAGCCTGAGCGAGCCCCACCGGCATCAGGGGGCCGCTATGGGAGCCGCGCATCCAGCCGCTGACCAGGTGCGGGCGGGCGAAGGGCTCCAAAACCTCGCCTACCGCCGGAAGGCCGCTCTGACAACGCACAATCAGCACGGGATCGTCCTTGCCCACGTACCGGCCGGCCATCAGGTTTAAGCGCTGGGTGCTGGAAACGGCGGCGATTTCCCCGGACTGTTTGTGAAAGACGCGCTTGATGCAGTAGCGCCCCGGTGCGCCGATGAAAACCAGCATATCGTAAATTTCTTCCGGGGCCGAAAAGGTCACCCGTTTATTTTCGATTAAATCCCGCACCTCGAAAAGAAAACCGTCGTGCATGTTGGGGTCAATGACCAGGCCGATGGTGTTGAAGGGATCGGCAAAAATTTTATAAAGGGGCAGGTTCCAGGCGCCGGGCTCCGTTTTATCGGCCATGAAGACGATAATCGGTTCGCTTTTCCGCTCCTCAAACTCCATCTCGGCGATCCCCGGCCCCAGTCCCTTGATGTTTCCG
>JBFMEJ010000337.1:0-2481 GCA_040753275.1 Bacillota bacterium | reverse complement strand
CGGCAAAAAGGCACGCCGATGTAATGTTCCCGGGGCAGGGCTCCGTAGTGCGGAGCAAAGAAACCGGGGTGGGCGTAAACAGGCAGCCTCCCCCGCCGGCGCAAAAAGGCGCGCATCCCCCCGGTGTGGTCGTAATGGCCGTGGCTGATCACCAGGGCGTCCACGGACTGCAGGTCTACCCCCAGGGCGGCGGCGTTTTCCACCAGCGCCCCCCGCTCCCCGGTATCAAACAGAATTTTCTTCCCGGCCCACTCCACAAGCATGGCCAGGCCCCACTCCCCCGTCAGACCTGTGGGGGCGCCGACGGTGTTTTCACTGAGCACCGCAATTTTTAACTCTGCTTCCGGCATCCGGGCATTCCCCTTTCCCTTTTTTCTACAATATTTGGTTCGCCGGGCCCTGGTCTTAATCCTGCCGCCTTACGTACAGACATCGAACTCCTGGACCAGGTCATGGCCGTCACTGACCAGGGTGGACAGGGTAATTATACCGATCCCGGAGGATAGGCTTTAACCTTCAAAATGAAAGACAAGGATATGAAGAAAAGCGCAGACTAGAAAATAACCAGGAAGAACCAGACGATCATGACCAGCTCAATCACCAGCTTTAACACAGTTCCGCCCAGCAGGCCGACCAGCGAACCCACTCCCGTCCGCAGCGCCTGGGCAAAATCTTTTCTCACCAGGAATTCCCCTAGAAAAGCGCCCAGGAAGGGGCCCAGGATAATTCCGGCCGGCCCCAACAGTAGCGCGCCGGCAACCAGCCCGATGACGCTCCCCCAGAGGGCCGCCCTTGACCCGCCGTAACGGCGCACCCCCCAAACGCCGGCCAGGTAATCGATGAAGAAAGTCAGGGCCACCGCAACGGCCTGCCAGACGAAAAACCCCCAGGTCAACTGCGCAAAGCCGGTAAATAACCCATACACCACCATTCCCAACAGGATCAGCGGTGCTCCGGGAAGCACCGGCAAAACAGTGCCGGCCAGACCGGCCAGAAAAAGAATAATGGCGAGGACGAGGCCGATAATACTCATTTAGTTTTCTCTCCCATAGTTCTTATTTAACATACTGGCCGTTTTGAGGCAAGTATTTTTAACTGATCCTGAGAATCTTTGACCGGTCCAATGAAAACATAATCCAGGTTGAAGCCCCGGACTTTTTGCGGTAATATTAAATTTAAGGTTATTGTAAACAGCAAGCTACCAAAGGCGGTTAAGATGGACGAAGCGGTTTTTCAAGAATACCTAAAAGCCTGGCGGAACAGAAAAAAAGAAGCGGAAAGGCGGCAGGCAGAAAGCCTGCGGCAGGCCAGAGAAGCAGCCGCAAAACTTGCCCGGATCCTGGTTCAGGACTACCGGGCAAGGGAAGTCTGGCTGTTTGGCTCGCTCGCCCGGGTCCGGGGTTTCCACCGGCGTTCCGACATCGATCTTGCCGCTTCGGGCCTGCCCGCGCAGGAATTTTTCCGGATCCTTTCGCGGCTCAACGCCGCCACCGACTTTGCCGTTGACCTCGTCGATCTGGAAGCCTGCCCTCCCTGGCTGGCGGCGGCCATCAGAAAAGAAGGAAAACTGCTGGGCGGTAAACTTCGCGAAAAAAGGCGATTTTTGTGCGCGCTAAAACTAAAGAGGATCTTCTTTCCCTGGTGGGACAACTCGACCACATTATGAAAGCCTTGCGGATTACCGTTGAAGAAGCGGAAAAAAAGGCGCGGGAATTCAACAGGGTCGTGCCCACCGCCTTTGACCTGCGCGGGATCGGCAGCCTGCTCCACGATTTTTACACCGCCATCGAGGATGTTTTTGAAGCGATTGCGGGGGATGTTAACGGGGAGTTGCCGGATGGGATAGAGAGGCACAAAAAACTTCTGACCAGAATGTCCATCGTTATTCCCCAACTCCGGCCGGCGGTCATCTCCGAAGAACTGCGCTGGAAGCTGGACGAGTACCTCCGCTTCCGCCACGTATTTCGCAATGTTTACGGCTACCTGCTCGACTGGAAACGCCTGCGCCCCCTTTTAGAGAACATGAAATTGGTCTACCAACAGTTTGAACAGGAAATTGCCGCCTTTCGTTCCTTTTTGATACGCCTTGCCGAAGAACTGGACAAATAACCCGGGCGGCCAAGAACGCCCGGCAACACTTTTTGCGCTGGTGATTGCTCCCCCTCGTGAACAATGGTAGAACTTGCCCTTGTAAGCAAAAACATTTCTGCGGAAACCCCGGAACTTTTTCTGCCGGGGTTCTTCTTCCTGCGATATATGGTAAAGTGGTGTAATACTTGCCTGCAGCCGCCGGGGAAAATTTTTAAAATAATATTCTTTACGGTAGCCGAGAACCTGCACTTTTATCGCCTATTTGATAGAAGTTGATAGCAAAAATGAAATAGTAACTCTACGTCATATTTTTTCATTAATTTTCTCCTTCAACCGCTGGTGAGCTTCTTCGAGTGAGATTGTCGGCTCACCCGCAAGTCGTTGTTGCTC
>JBFMEJ010000336.1:0-2481 GCA_040753275.1 Bacillota bacterium | reverse complement strand
CTTGAGTTTCAGTCAAAAACTTTAGTTGACTTGCAGTCAATGGTTGCTTTTCAGCAGGCTTTAGCCTCGGTCGGACTTTCAGTCCGTTTTAAACCCACCGGCTTTAGCCGGTGGTCGTTTAGTTGAAAGAGAAAAGGTTTACCGCGGGCGTTCGCAAGGATGAAACGAAACCGGCCCGCAAGGGCGAAAGTTAAGTAAAGGGGTTGTTTTTTGAATGAAAAAAGTGGTGTTGGCGTATTCCGGCGGTCTGGATACTTCGATCATCATTCCCTGGCTGAAGGAGAATTACGGGTACGAGGTAATCGCCATGACGGCCGATCTCGGGCAGGGCGAAGAACTGGCCCCCCTTGAAGAGAAGGCGGTCAAAAGCGGGGCCAGCAAAATCTACATCATCGATGCCAAAAGGGAATTCGTTGAGGAATACGCTTTCCGGGTTCTGCGCGCGGGGGCCGTTTACGAAGGGAAGTATTTGCTGGGTACTTCCATGGCCCGTCCGCTGATTGCCCGGCACCTGGTGGCCGTGGCGGAAAAGGAGGGCGCCGAGGCGGTGGCCCACGGGGCCACGGGCAAGGGCAACGACCAGGTGCGCTTTGAGCTGTCGGTGAAGGCGCTCAACCCGGAGCTGAAGATTATTGCCCCCTGGCGCGAATGGACCATCCGCTCCCGGGAAGACGCCATTGATTACGCCGCTGCCAGGGGGATTCCCGTGCCGGTAACCAAAGAGCGGCCCTACAGCCTGGACCGCAACCTCTGGCACTTGAGCCACGAGGGCGGCCCCCTGGAGGATCCTGCCGCGGAACCGCCCGATGATGTACTGATGCTCACCGCTTCCCCGGAAAAGGCGCCGGATCAGCCGACTTACGTGGAGATTTACTTTGCGCAGGGTATTCCGAAGAAAGTTAACGGTGAAGAACTGGACCCCGTCGCCCTGCTGGAAAGGTTAAACGCCCTCGGCGGGGCCAACGGCGTGGGCGTGGCCGATATTGTGGAAAACCGCCTGGTGGGGATGAAGTCGCGCGGCGTATATGAAACCCCGGGAGGAACCATTCTCTGGCTGGCCCACCGGGAACTGGAAAGCCTGTGTCTGGACCGGATTACCATGCACTTTAAAGAAATTGCAGCCGCCCGCTACGCCGAACTGGTCTACGACGGCCTTTGGTACACGCCTTTGCGGGAGGCCCTGGACGCTTTCATCGACGTCACCCAGCGGACGGTGACGGGCACGGTGCGGATGAAACTGTACAAAGGCAACTGTACACCGGCGGGGGTCACCTCCCCCTATTCCCTGTACAACCCGGAACTGGCCACCTTCAGCCGTGACGAGATCTACAACCAGGCCGACGCCGCCGGCTTTATCAACCTGTTCGGACTGCCGCTGAAAGTCCGCGCCCTGATGGAGAAGGCGCAGAGGAGTGGCTCATGCTAAAGATTCTTGCCGTCTTCGGCACCCGCCCTGAGGCCATCAAAATGGCCCCCCTGGTCAAGGAGCTGAAGCGCTGCTCCCGGCACATCAACTGCGTGGTGGCCGTGACCGCCCAGCACCGGGAAATGCTGGACCAGGTCTTGAGGCTGTTCGGGATCCATCCTGATTACGATTTAAATATCATGCGTCCCGAACAGAGCCTCTTTGAAATCACCGGCCGGGCCCTGGCCGGCCTGGAAGAAGTAATCGGCCGGGAGCGGCCGGACCTGGTTCTGGTGCACGGCGACACCACCACCACCTTTGTGGCTGCCCTGGCGGCCTTTTATTTCCAGATTCCCGTCGGCCACGTCGAGGCGGGCCTGCGCACGGGCAATAAATACTCTCCTTTTCCGGAAGAAATGAACCGCCACCTTACCGCCGTACTGACCGACCTGCATTTCGCACCCACCGCCACGGCCAAAGCAAATTTGCTGGCCGAAGGTGTTCCGGCCGGGCAAATCTTTGTCACCGGCAATACGGTCATCGACGCCCTTTTGGCTACCGTAAAGAAGGCATATTGTTTTAATAATCCAGAACTGGACGGCATAGACTATGAGCGGAAAAAGGTCTTGCTGGTGACCACCCACCGCCGGGAGAATCTGGGCGATCCGCTGCGCTCCGTTTACCAGGCGCTGCGGGCGGTGGTGCAGGCTTATCCCGACGTAGAGATCGTCTTTCCCGTGCACAAAAATCCCGCCGTCGCCTGCGTGGCGCGAGAAGAACTGGGCGGCACAGAGCGCGTGCACCTGGTGGAACCCATGGATTATGAGCCGTTTGTCAACCTGATGCAGCGCAGCTTCCTCGTCCTTACCGACTCCGGCGGACTGCAAGAAGAGGCCCCGGCGCTGGGCAAGCCCGTCCTGGTTTTGCGCGACACAACCGAACGGCCGGAGGCTGTGCTGGCCGGGACGGTCAGGGTAATCGGCACAGAGCGGGAGGTGGTGGCCGCAGAAATCCGCCGTTTGCTGGACGATCGGGAGCGTTACCGGCAAATGGCCGAAGCGGTCAACCCGTACGGC
>JBFMEJ010000335.1:0-2489 GCA_040753275.1 Bacillota bacterium | reverse complement strand
ACGGTTTTCCCGCGGCAAAAGCGGCCCCCGGAGCAAAACCGGCCGGAAAGCCGGGCGAGGCGCGGCCGAAGCTGGAGCCGCCCCACAAGAAACCAATGGCCAGGCCGCCGGCGGACAGGGGACAGATTAGCCGTGGGCCGGTCCCCGGCAAAAAGGGTTTGCCGGAAAAAGAGAAGCTGAAAGTACCGAAGGTACCGGAAGAGGTAAAGCCCCCAGAAAAGGCCAAAAGAGAGCGCGGGCGTCCCGAGCGGGTCCGGGAATGGTGGGATGTTGAAGACAGCCTGGCGGAACGCAAGCTGCGCCCCATTCCCGGCGGAAAACGCAAACGGGAAGAAGCCCGGCCGAAACAAACGGCTCCGGCGGTGGTGGAGAAAAAGCCGCTCGTGATTGGCGAGACGATCACGGTCCAGGAACTGGCCGGCAAAATGAAGATCAGCGCGGCGGCGGTGATCAAAAAGCTGATGTCGCTGGGCGTTCTGGTCACCATCAACCAGGAGATCGATCACGAAACGGCGGCCATCGTGGCCGCAGAATTCGGCTTTGAGGTGCAGGTCAAATTTGAACTGGACCAGGAAGCCCTGCTCAGCCAGGAGCCGGAGGACGACCCCGCCCTGCTGCAGCCGCGGCCCTGCGTGGTGACTGTGATGGGGCACGTCGACCACGGGAAGACGTCGCTCTTAGACGCCATCCGGCAGACCAACGTGACGGCCACCGAAGTGGGCGGCATTACCCAGCATATAGGCGCCTATCAGGTTGAGCATAATAACAAGAAAATCACTTTTATAGATACGCCCGGCCACGAGGCCTTTACCGCCATGCGCGCCCGGGGCGCCTCCGTCACCGATATCGCGGTGCTGGTGGTGGCCGCCGACGACGGAGTGATGCCGCAAACGGTGGAGGCGATTAACCACGCCAAGGCGGCCAACACGCCGATCATTGTGGCCATTAATAAAATTGACAAGCCGGAAGCCGATCCCGAAAGGGTCAAGCGGCAGTTGACCGAATATGAACTGGTCCCCGAAGAGTGGGGCGGCCAGACCATTTGCGTGCCGGTGAGCGCGAAAACCGGGCAGGGTCTGAATGAGCTGCTGGAAATGATCCTGCTGGTGGCGGAAATCAGCGACTTAAAGGCCAACCCGAACCGGCCGGCGCGCGGCACGATTATCGAAGCGGAACTGGACAAAGGGCGTGGTCCGGTGGCGACCGTGCTGGTGCAAAACGGTACCCTTCACGTGGGCGACAGCGTTCTGGCCGGAACTGCTGCCGGCCGGGTCAGGGCGATGACCGATCACCTGGGCCGGCGCGTCAAAAGCGCGGGGCCCTCGACACCTGTAGAGGTGCTGGGCTTTTCGGAAGTTCCCCAGGCGGGGGATCTCCTGTATGTGGTGGCCGATGAAAAGCTGGCCCGGCAAATTGCCGCCAAACGCATCCTGCGCAGGCGCGAAGAGGAAATCAAGGCCGCGGCGCCGAAGGTTTCCTTAGACGACTTGTTTAAGCGGATCCAGGAAGGCCAGGTGAAGGAATTAAATATCATCCTGAAGGCCGACGTCCAGGGCTCCGTGGAAGCGTTGAAGAAAGCGCTGGAGGGCCTCTCCACCGACGAGGTCCGGGTGAACATCATTCACAGCGGCGTCGGGTTAATCAGCGAAACGGATATTTTGCTGGCTTCGGCCTCCAGCGCCATCGTTTTAGGGTTCAACGTCAAGACGGACGTCAACGCCCGCCGGGCGGCGGAGGCAGAAAAGGTGGACATCCGCACTTACCGGGTGATCTACGACGCCATCAACGACGTCAAGGCGGCCATGAGCGGTCTGCTGGAGCCGGAGTACCGGGAGACGACCATCGGCCAGGCGGAAGTCCGGAAAATCTTCAAGGTTTCCAGGGTCGGGACGATTGCCGGGTGCTACGTGAAAGAAGGCAAACTGACCAGGGACGCCAAAATAAAGCTCATCCGCGACGGCAAGCTTGTTTACGAAGGCAGGCTGGATTCGCTGAAGCGTTTTAAGGACGACGTCCGGGAAGTGGCGGAAGGCTACGAATGCGGATTGACTTTGGAAAACTTCAACGACATTGAAGAAGGCGACCTCATCGAAGCCATTACCACCGAAACGATCAAGCGGGAGCTGGCGTAATTGGTGGTTGGTGGTTAGTGGTTGGTGGTTGGTAATTTAGTCGGGAGAATTGCTTATTTCAAATTTTTTGGTGGTGTTTCGTTCAGAAGAGGTGGTTCCCGACGATCATTCTCACGACCAACCACCAACGACGTGTAAATGGTGGTTAGTGGTTAGTGGTGGGTCCCAACGACCAACCACCAACGACCCACGACCAAACGGGGGGATGTCCATGTCTTACCGCCCGGAAAGGCTGGCGGAAGCAATCAAAAAGGAAGTTTCCGATCTGCTTTTCCACGAAGTAAAAGATCCGCGCATCGGTTTTGTGACCATCACGGCGGTGGAGGTAGCGCCGGATTTGCGCACGGCGAAAATTTA
>JBFMEJ010000334.1:0-2495 GCA_040753275.1 Bacillota bacterium | reverse complement strand
CGGGGGATATTCCCAGGAGAGGATCATTACCCGGTAGCGCTTTGCAGCCCTCGGTAACCCATCCCCTGCCACATTCTTTAACCCCGACCGGGCGTGCCGGCTGTAAATATGGTAGTCCAAGGCGGGGAAAATGCCGGCGGCCTGCTCCAGCCGGATCAGCAATTCTTCTTCCACCTGCTTTTTTTCTACCTGGTCGACCAGAAGATTAAAATTTGCCAGGTGGTTTTTAAACCTCTGCCCGGCATACCCAACGGCGGTACCGGTGTGCATAATGAAGGCCCAGTCGCTGCTCTGCGCCAGCAAAAGCTCCCGGGCCGCCTGTTTTAAAGCCCTTTTCTCCAGTCCGCAGGCTTCTGCCGAAAGATCGGCCAATTCGCTCATTTTATTTTCCGCCCGGTGCAGGTGGCGGTAGACCCAGTCGTTGGCTTCATTGAGCCAGACCAGGTTATACCCCCCTTCGCCCCAGCTCCCCGCCGAAAGGTCCAGGGTTTGCAGCTCCGGAGAGGCCGCCAGGTACTCCGTGGGCGTTACCAGTTTTAAAACATCCTGCTCATGGATTTTCCGGCACAGGATCTCCAGCCATTGGGGGCCTTCGTACCACCAGTGGCCGAAAAGCTCCGCATCGTACGGAGCCACCACCAGGGGCGGCAAAGGCATGTGCTTTTTCAGCCGGGCAACCTGCTGCTGCCTGTGGTAAAGAAAATGTGCAGCGTGTTCAGCGGCCCTGCGGCGGGCTGCTTCCGGCGCATAGGGCTCTTTTTCCTCCAGGGGGCCCCGGCCGGTAATCCGGTAATATTTAAAGCCGGTATCCACCCGGATCCGGCCGGCGGGCAAATAGGGGGCCAGGTAATCCAAATCCAGGTCGTAGCCGATGTCCCGGTAAAACTCCCGGTAAAGTTCGTCCCCCGGGTAGCCGGTGTGCCTGTCCCACACCTGGCGGGAACTCTGGGGGTCCCGGGCAAAGGCGGCCACTTTATTCCGGCAGGCCGCGGGGGCGTACACCCCGTAGCGGGCCTTCGGCCGCGCGTGGGAAAAACAGTGGGCGTCCACAAAGAAATAGGCCAGGTTTCTTTCGGCCAGCAAATCTTCCACGCCCGGAACGTAACCACATTCCGGCAGCCAGAAACCTTTTGGGAAGAACCCGAAAGATTCGGCAAACGCCTCCACCGCCACCCCGATCTGGGCGCGCCGGGCCTCTTCCGTGCACATCAAGGGCAAATAGCCGTGCGTGGCCCCGGTGGTAATCAACTCTACTTTTCCGGAAGCGTGCAAAAACCTAAAACCGTTTAGAATGTTCCGCTCGTAATCTTCCTCGAAGGCCTTTTTGGTTTGGACCAGATTCTCCAGATAAAAGGCGGCCAGGGCCTGGAATTCCGGTTGGGCGGCGGTGCGGTGCAACTCCTTCCGACCGAGGTCCAGCAAAGCATCGAGGTAGACTGCGTAACGGCGCATCAACAAGGAATCAGACAGCATTGCCATCAAGGGGGGAGACAGTGAAATGGTCAACCGGAAATTTACACCGTCGCGGCACAAATTTTCAAGTGCTTTTAAAAGGGGAATGTAACATTCGGTCATGGATTCAAAGAGCCAGCGCTCCTCCAGGTGTTCTTTTCCCTCCGGATGGCGGAGGTAAGGCAGGTGGGCGTGCAGGACAATGGCCAGGCAGCCGTACGCCACGAAGGATCCCCCCTCTTTCCTGATTATTCAGCTGACCGGGGGAAACCCATGTAAAAAGCCATTTCTTTGAAGAGATTGTCCTTTTTGTAGCTTTGGGCCTGCCCGGTTAACAGTGCGGCAAAGTCCGGTCCGGCCGCCGCGCCTTCTTTAGCCTCTTCTTCCGCCGCCGGACCGGGGCCCGGCGTATTCACCCGGTTGGAACGCAACAGGGGAAAAAATGTCCCGCCGTCTCCTTGAAACCCTAATTCACAATAATATAGAAAGCCCGGTTCAACATTGCGGAAATACCAGTTGTTGGTAAAGGGGGGTAAGGTCACTTTGTGATTGAGCAGACTATCTTTGTATAAGCATAAAACTAGTTCCTTTTCATTGCCAATTGACTGGATGTGCCCCAAAGAAAGATCCCAGTACGCAAAAACGACGTCCGGCGCCTGTACCATGAGGCATAAAACATTGTCGTGGTAGACCGCAGGCAGCTCCGCTTCCTCAATCGGCATCAGTTTTCCCCCTTCCCCTTGAAAACCGAATGTATAAAAAAACGGTTGCCGGCCAAACAACCCGTTTTTTGAATTTTAACCCACTGATGGCCCGTTATTCATTTTTCGCCGCAGGCTTTGCAGTAACCAAAAATTTTCAACTGGTGGTTGGTAATCGTGAAATTATAGGTCCGGGTGACCCGTTTTTCCAGATCCTCCAGCAAATCTTCAGTTACTTCCTGAATTTTTCCGCAACGCAGGCAGATTAGATGGTGGTGGTGATGCCCCTCCTCCTCCGTCTGGATCAATTCGTACCGCTTGCGTCCATCGCCAAAATCGATG
>JBFMEJ010000333.1:0-2511 GCA_040753275.1 Bacillota bacterium | reverse complement strand
TAAAGGGAGGTAGAAAGCAACCCGAAGGATAAACCACCAATACTTGCACTTGTTGCAGCGTTCCGGCGGTTATGTTTCAATTGCTTAACGAGGAGAACCGGCGCTCCTCACCGGGATGAATTCGGAGGTATCCGGGCCGGAATATGCTCATCAAAAAGGATGAAGGAGTGAAGTTTTTTAATGCGCGAAGTTTATTATGAACCGCTCAGCCCCTTAAGTTTCCTTCACCGCAGCGCCTTTGTATTCCGGGAGAAAACGGCGGTGGTTTACGGAGAGAAACGTTATTCCTACACGCAATTTGCCGAGCGGGTCAACCGCCTGGCCAGCGCTTTAAAAAAGGCCGGGGTGACCAAAGGAGATAAGGTGGCTTTCATCAGTCCCAACCTTCCTCCCCTGCTGGAGGCTCATTACGGCGTTCCCCTGGCCGGCGCGGTTCTGGTGCCCATCAATATCCGCCTGTCATCGAGAGAAATTTCTTATATATTAAACCATTCCGAATCGAAAGCCTTGTTTGTCGATAACGAATTCGCCTCCCTGATTACGCCCATCCAGGACGAAATTCCAGGAGTAAAAACATTTGTGAATATCTGTGACGTGAGTACCGACCGCCCCCTGGACGGCCCGGAATACGACGAATTTTTGGCCTCCGGCGACCCTGAACCGCTGCCCAGCCCGGTGGAAGATGAAATGGAAGTAATCACCATCAACTATACAAGCGGTACGACGGGCCTGCCCAAAGGGGTTATGTACCACCACCGGGGCGCTTACCTGAACGCCCTCGGCGAGGCCCTGGAGCATAAAATGGATTCCTCCTCGGTATATTTGTGGACCCTGCCCATGTTTCATTGCAACGGCTGGTGCTTTACCTGGGGCGTGACCGCGGTGGGCGGCACGCACGTCTGCCTGCGCAAGGTGGTGCCGGAAGAAATTTACCGCCTGATTGAACAGGAAGGCGTGAGCCACCTCTGTGCCGCGCCGACGGTGTTGATTGCCATGTCTTCCTACCCGCGGGCGAAAGAGTGCAGGATGAAGAGGCAGTTAAACGTGGTTACCGCCGGGGCGCCCCCGTCCCCGACCGTGATTAAGAACATGGAGGCAATCGGCGCGCAGGTGACGCACGTTTACGGCCTTACGGAAGTTTACGGCCCGCACAGCGTTTGCGAGTGGCACCCCCGCTGGGACGGGCTGTCCGCCGACGGAAAAGCCACGATTAAGGCGCGCCAGGGTGTTCCGTACATTACCGCTGAATTTATGGACGTGGTCGAGCCTGCCTCCATGAAGCCGGTTCCGCATGACGGGCAGACCATGGGAGAAATTGTTATGCGCGGGAACAACGTTATGCTGGGGTATTACAAGCAGCCGAAGGAGACGGGCGAGGCCTTCCGCGGCGGCTGGTTCCACAGCGGAGATCTGGCCGTAGTGCACCCCGACGGGTATGTAGAGATTAAAGACCGGATGAAGGACATTATCATCAGCGGCGGTGAAAATATTTCCACGGTAGAGGTGGAAAACTGCATCTATCAGCATCCGGACGTGCTGGAAGTGGCGGTGATCGCCATTCCCGACCCGAAATGGGGGGAAGTGCCAAAGGCCTTCGTGGTGCCCAAGCCGGGAACCAACCCCACCGCCGAGGACATTATTAATTTCTGCCGGGAGCGCATTGCCCGTTTTAAAGTGCCTAAAGCCGTGGAGTTCGGCGAACTGCCCAAGACCTCGACGGGGAAGATCATGAAATATAAGCTGCGGGAAAAAGAATGGGCGGGGTACGAGAAACGGGTTCATTAAGCAACTGCATTAGTTTAGGAAAGCCTTGCGAGTCTTTTGGTGGCTTTGAGCAAATAACTTTGCGCCAGGGTGGCTGTGTTCAAATTTCAATCACCTCGCCCGGCCGGTAATCCTGCTTCAGCACCCAGTACCAGGATCCTCCGCGGTAAATCTTTTGGGCACCCATCCGGTGCAATTTCTCTTTTAATCCGGATAAATAGCGGGCCAAAAAATTTCCCCGGTCGTAACAAATCCTGATTTCGTCTACCATATCCAAAAACAACAGGCTCCCCTGAAGCACTTCGTGCTTTTCTTTGATCACCGGGGAGAGATCAAGTTTTATCGATTTGCAGCCGGCAAGGCGGGGTGCTATGATCTCTTCCACCCTGGTAAATTCGGCGATCCTTTTCAGGCGGCCGCGGGGCAGATCTTCGGCGACGAGGAGGAGGTCGATATCGGAGTCCGGGCGGGGTGTGCCGCGCGCGACGGAACCAAAAACCGCCAGGGAAACAAGGCGTCGCCCGTACACTTCCCGGACGGCCTCCGTAAGGAATTTTAAAACCTGTTCAAACTCCTGGCGGTACATAATACCCCACCTGATCTTTTTTAAAAATGCAAGGCCGGGGATTTGCCCCTTTGGTTTTTAGTTTACCATTCATTCAAGGAGAGGGCAAGTCAGTAATCAAACCACCGGTGCTTTTGAAAGGAAAGGTAACGGCCGGCGATGTACAAAAGGGGCTTCCGGAC
>JBFMEJ010000332.1:0-2515 GCA_040753275.1 Bacillota bacterium | reverse complement strand
TCAAATCGTACCACTTTCTAAAGGAAGCAGCGCCGCTTTTTGCCCTGGGCGCACTGCTCATCAGCATTTTCCAGCTGACGGGCGTTCTGGAGTTTCTGCAAAACCTCCTGGCGCCCGTGACCGTAGGCTGGTTGCGGCTGCCCCGGGAAACGGCCACGGCCCTGATCATGGGCATTGTGCGGCGGGACTTCGGCGCCGCCGGATTAACCGCCCTCGACCTGAACCCTCTCCAAACCATTGTGGCCCTGATCACCATCACTCTGTTTGTACCCTGCATTGCCTCGATCCTGGTTATTTTTAAGGAGCGGAGTAAAGGGGAAGCGGCTTTGATCTGGGGAGGCAGCTGGGTGGTCGCCTTTTTAATGGGCGGTCTGGTGGCACAGCTGGCCCGGCTTTTTAACCCCTCCGGGGCAAACCTGGGAGTGGCCCCGGTAATGCTGATTTTTGCCTTGCTCACCCTGGTCGTGGCGGGTCTGGCCCTCTTTTTGCGCCGCTCCCGGCCAACAACCAACAATCCGGGGATAGGGGGGTAAAAAATGGCTTTTTTGAACCTCACTTGCCCTTGCTGCGGCTATCCGGCAACGGATGAGCAGGCCGTCCGCTGCCCCCGCTGCAACCATCCTTTGCAGCTGTCCCCAGGTTGTCCGGGCGAGTGCAGGGAATGTATCAAAAAACGTAAAATCAAGATCAGCAAGAAAAGAGTGGGGAAGAAGGCAAAAGCTCAGGAGACGCTTTAGAAGGCTCTTGATCTTCGATAACCTTTGTCCACGGGCAAGGATTTCTGTTTACTGGCCTCTACCGCCAGTTTATCGCAGCGAAGGTTAAATTTGTTGGCAGCGTGTCCTTTCACCCAAACCCAGGTAATTTTGTGCCTGGCGGCCAAAGAGAGCACCCGCTCCCAGAGGTCGGCGTTTTTGGCGGGGGTTTTATTGGCCCGGAGCCACCCGTTGGCCTTCCACCTTTCCACCCATCCCAGGTTCAGGGCGTTAATTACATACTGGCTGTCGCTGTATACAATCACCCGGCAGGGCCTGGTTAACGCTTCCAGGCCCTTGATTACTGCCATTATCTCCATTCTGTTGTTGGTCGTCCGGACGAATCCCCCGGAAAGCTCTTTAATTACATCTTTATATTTCAAAACCACTCCGTAACCACCGGGGCCGGGGTTCCCGCTGCACGCCCCGTCGGTGTATATCTCCACCACAGGGAAACCTTGCACAAAACCACATCCTTAAAAATACAGGAATTAGGAATTGGGGATTAGACCCCCATCATCAACAGAGAACGACAATGGGCGGCCCGCCGTTCGATTTGCCAGGAGCATCGGAGCAACGGCAAAAGAACGGCGGGCGAAAGCCTATTTTCAGGGCAGGGGGTTAGGGTTTAGGGGTTGGGTGAAGTTAGACACGTCAGTTATTGTGAGCATCTCCCTTTAGAAAAAAAATCTTTTTAGAAATTATACAATAAAAAACGCCCAGGACGAAACAACAAACTTAAAAATAGGAGATGGGGGATAGGGATTAGGGGATAGGGGGGTTACGAATGTTCCTCGAGGCAGCTATTCTGAAAATATTTGTGAAAAAAGGAGCACGATAGGTTGACTATGTGCATAATTTCACTTATAATAATAGAACGTGAATATTATCACATGCATTGTTTTAATCGCCGGAAGGTACATCTTGTCTATCCTGATTTGCTTATGCTATTATTTTTAAAAATGAAGGGGGGCAAGGCGGGTGTACAAAAAAATACTGGTTCCCGTTGACGGCTCGGACAGCTCAACGGAAGCCCTGAAACACGCGGTGAAATTGGCCGGGCTAACCGGGGCGGAGATAACGCTTTTCCACGTGATGCACTTCCCGGCGCAACTGGAGACCTACAGCGGCAAACTGGGGGAAGCGTATTATTTGATGAAGGACAGAATCAAAGAACACGCCGAGGAAATCCTGGAAAAAGCCAGGGAAGATTGCTCGGCGCAAAAAATTTCTTTTACGGAAAAAGCGGTTTGGGGCGAGCCGGCCAACGAGATTATCCAGGAAACGCAGCAGGGCGGCTATGATCTGGTTGTCATCGGCAGTCGTGGGTTGGGAGAAATTAAAGGCTGGCTTTTGGGAAGCGTCAGCCAAAGAGTGGTGCGCCACTCGAAATCTCCCGTGCTGGTGATTAGATGAATAACCGCGGCCGTTCGGCTGCTGCCAAAAAGAATGTGTCAAAAAAGAAACCAAAAAAACCCGGACGGTAAGCATAACTGGCAAAGCACGCTAACGGCATGACGACCGGCCGGGAAACGGCCAGGCGCCCGGGAGGAAGAGCAACACGGGCTAATTATGGCTATTTTCTAACGTACTTTCTAACCGCGGGGAGAATTACGATTCCTGCGGTTGTTTTTTTTCTGCCCATGTACTAAAATGAAAACGTGGCTCAGAAAGCTGAGGTGGTTGGATTGATTCAAGAGGTCAGGGTAATGAACCGGCCGGAAGTTCCCGACCCCGCCGGCGAAGAAACGCTTTTCGAA
>JBFMEJ010000331.1:0-2519 GCA_040753275.1 Bacillota bacterium | reverse complement strand
CCGGCAATGGTCACCTGGTAGCAGGGGAAAATCGAACCGTGAGGTCGGCCCAGCTTTCCAGCAGGCCGTCCGGTTCGCAGGCGAGCAGTTCTTCCCTGGTGGCCATGCCCCAGGTAACTCCCAGCGTTACGGTACCGGCCTGCCGGCCGGCCTGCATGTCGAAATAGCTGTCCCCCACGTAGATGGCCGTCCGCGGAGAAGCATTAAAGAGCGCAAGCGCCTTCTGAATGGGGTCCGGAAAAGGCTTATGCCGGTTAACATCCTGGGCGGTGACCAGAACGTCCAGGTAACGGTTCAGGCCGGTCAGTTCCACCGTTCGCCTGGTTCCTTCCCTTCCCTTGGAGGTCACCACCCCCAGCCGCAAACCCCTTTGCTTTAAAAAATCCAGCATCCCCAGCGTACCGGGGAAAAGGCGCACGTAACGGTCGTGTTCCAGGTCATAGTAATGCTTATACAGATCGAGAAATTCTTTCTCTTTGCCCCCGGCAAAATGGCCGGCAATATCCTTGATCGGCCGCCCGATCCAGCGCATTACCTCCCCGTCGGCCCAGGGCAGACCCAAAAGGTCAAACACCCGCCGGTATGTCTTTTTGATGAAAGGGAGGGAATCCGCCAGCGTTCCGTCCAGGTCAAATAAAACCACGGAAGCATGCAACCGTACAATTCCTCCTCCTTCTCAGAAAATAGTATCATCGGGCTGGAATTGTCCGGCTCGCTCACCCGGACAAATTCAAGCCCTATTTACATTCTTTTATGGATATTTTTTAGCTAAAGCAGGTTTTTTACAGCAAAGGGAGAAGATAAACATGTAAATTTCATTTTTGCGAGGGGGAAAATAAATGTCGATCAGCGCCAAAATTAAAGAAAACCTGACCAGGGCTTCCTGGATCAGAAAAATGTTTGAAGAGGGAGCGCGCCTGGCCGCCATTCACGGTCCCGACAAAGTATTTGATTTTACCCTGGGCAATCCCGGCGTGGAACCGCCGCCGGCTTTCCGGGAAGAACTCAAAAAACTGGCCTTAAACCCTCTCCCCGGGATGCACGGATACATGAGCAACGCGGGCTACCCGGAGACCCGGGAGGCCATCGCCCGGGTGCTGGCCGAAGATACGGGGCTGCCCTTCCGTCCAAACCACATCGTCATGACCTGCGGCGCCGGCGGCGGTTTAAACGTGGTGCTGAAAACCGTTTTAAACCCCGGCGATGAGGTCATTGTCCTGGTCCCCTATTTTATGGAATACCGGTTTTACGTGGACAACCACGGCGGCACAATCAAGGAGGTGCGTACCCGGCCGGACTTTCAGCCTGATTTCGACGCGCTGGCGGCCGCCATCTCCCCGCAAACAAAGGCAATTATCATTAATTCGCCCAATAACCCCACCGGGGCGGTTTATCCGGAAGCCTGCCTGAATCAACTGGGGACGCTTTTAAAAACAAAAGAAGAAGAATTCGGCACCACCATCTACCTTATTTCCGACGAACCGTACGCCAAAATTGTTTACGACGGAGTAAAGGTACCCAGCGTTTTCAAGTCCTTCCGCAACAGCATCGTGGTCACTTCCCACAGCAAGGACCTGGCCCTGGCCGGCGAAAGGATCGGCTACATCGCCATCCACCCGGAAATCCAAGACGCCGAGCTGCTTTTTGAAGGACTGGTCTTTTGCAACCGGACG
The DNA here is from genome assembly GCA_040753275.1 of Bacillota bacterium. GTDB lineage: Bacteria > Bacillota > Desulfotomaculia > Desulfotomaculales > Nap2-2B > JAIMBK01. The sequence goes on along the minus strand of JBFMEJ010000331.1, from coordinate 846 downwards.
CTGGGTTTTGTGAACGCCCCGGCGCTGATGCAGCGGCTGGTGGCCCGCCTGCAAAGGGAGCCGGCGGATACCGCGGAGTATCTGGAAAAACGCAACCTGCTTTACGATCACCTTACCGCTTTAGGTTTTGCGATGGTTAAACCGCAGGGGGCTTTTTACCTTTTTCCGCGCTCTCCGCTCCCGGACGACGTAGAGTTTGTCCGGTTTGCCCAAAAATACAACATCCTGCTCGTTCCCGGCGCGGGCTTCGGCCTGCCCGGCTACTTCCGGCTTTCCTACAGCGTGCCCAGACAAACGGTAATCAACTCCCTGCCAGCTTTTACGGAACTGGCCGCGGAGCTTGGTTTGACCGCAAAAAAATAGCTCTGAACAACCGCCAGGACGCAAAGAACACAAAGGGTGTTTAAAGGAGCGTCTTGGCGGTTTTCTTATTCCTCCACCAGCATGAGCAGTTTTTCATGCATGTGCAGGCTGAGCTGACGCATGACCTTTTGCAGGGTATCGGGGTCGCCCAGCACCAGGCCGTCTTCCCAGCGCTCCAGCAAATACTGAACAAATTCCATAAAGCCGCTGGCCAGCGTTAAAGTATACAACTCCCGGTAACGGTTATTTTCCGGCTGGCACCCGCTTTTCACCTCATTTTTGTGCGTCAGCCGGAAATTCTTGAGTACTTTTTCTTCCCTGGTCCACGAAACAATGCCGTCAATAATCTGGACTTCTTCACCGCAGGTATCGCAAATAAATCTTGCCATCTTGCCCCTCCCCCTTTTGTTCAAGGATCGAAAAATGCTCCCCCGATTAAAATACCCATGATTAAAATACCCTTATAGTATATATTAGATAGTT
>JBFMEJ010000330.1:0-2532 GCA_040753275.1 Bacillota bacterium | reverse complement strand
AGTTTTGCTCCTTCCGTCTAAATAGCCGTTTAGCCAGTGGGAAGAAAGGCTACCGACTGCGCCCATCATCTTTAAGCTGCGCTAATTACCAGCGGCACCCCGAAACAATCGCACTTAAATTAGAGAAACCCTTTTTAATGATCCCTGAATACGAAGGAAGGAAACCACCGGGATGTTAGAGAAGAGATCAAACAATTTTAACGCGGCAAAGGAGGATCAAGAAATGGACCTTTTTGAAGTGATCACCAGGCGCCGGAGCATCCGCCGGTACAAGGCAACCCCGGTGGAAAAGGAAAAGCTTTTGGCCGTTTTGGAAGCCGCCCGGCTTGCACCCACCTGGGAGAACAAACAGGGCTGGCGGCTCCTTGTAATTACCGCCCCGGAGCAAAAAGAAAGACTGCTGGCCGCCATTCCCGAGGCCAACCCGGGCAAAAAGGGGATCGCTTCGGCGCCGGTGGCCGTGGTGCTTTGCGCTCACCCCGGGTATTCCGGGGAAAGAGAGGGTCAAAAGTATTACCTGGTCGATTGCGGAATCGCTTTGGAGCACCTGGTCCTGGCCGCCTGCGCCCAGGGGCTGGGTACCTGCTGGATCGGGGTGTTCGATGAAGACCGGATCAAAAAGGATTTCGGCATCCCTGAACCCTGGCGCGTGGTGGCCCTTACTCCCCTGGGTTATCCAGACCAGGATCCTCCGCCCCGGCCCAGAAAACCCCTGCGGGAAATGGTTTTTGCCGGATCATGGGGCGGTGAAATAGACCTCTTAAACGGGGAGGAGGGTACCGAATGAAAAGCGGAGCCGAATACCTGGAGGAGCTAAAAAAGCTTCACCCCGTCATCTACTTCCGGGGGGAAAGAATAACGGACATTTTAGGGCATCCCGTGCTACAGCCGGTGATTAACGCTGCAATGGCCACCTACGATTTGGCTCTGGACCCGGCGAAGCCGGCCGGATGCTCACCACCTCGCTGCTCACCGGAGAAAAATGCAATTTGCTGGGTGCCCTCTGGAGTTCAAAGGAAGATTTAATCAAAACCGTGAAACTTCGCCGCTGGTGGCAGAACACCACCGGCACCTGCAATGCCGGCCGCTGCGCGGGAGCCTGCGCGGCCAACGCCATTTTCAACGGCACATACCTTGTCGATCAGGAAAACAGCACCGAATACCACGCCCGGTTTAAGGAGTTTTTCACCCGGGTGCAACAAGAAGATCAAATCTGCGCCGCCGGGGTCATGTGCGTCAAGGGCGACCGCAGCAAAGGGCCGACGCAGCAAAGGAATCCCAACCTATACTTGCGGGTGGTGGAGAAAAACAACCGCGGCATCGTCGTCCGGGGGGCCAAGGCGCACATGAGCAACGGCGCCTTGGCACACGAAATCCTGGTTATGCCCTGGCGCGCTTTGGGGGAAAACGAAAAAGACTACGCCGTCTCCTTTGCCGTTCCCAACGGGGCAAAAGGGTTAATCCACATCTGGCAGTACAATCTGCACGACTCCCGCCGCCTTCTGGGTGACGACCCGGGCAGCCGACTCTTCGGGTTAGAGTACCACGGCACCTGCTTAACCATCTTCAACGACATTTTCATCCCCTGGGAAAGGGTTTTCCTGTGCGGAGAACACCAGTACACGGGGGTCTTCGTCGAAAAGTTCGCCGACCTTGTGCGCCTTTGCGGGGGCGGCTGCCGCCCCGGGGCGTTAGACCTGGCCATCGGGACGATGGCCCTGCGGAACCCTGGAGATCTCCGTAAAAAACGGATCGGCGGCCTCCCGTTTGGGTGTGGAGGTTCCCCGACAGGGTGGCGATTGCCTAGCCGGCGAATTAAAAAAAATCTTCGTTATGGAAAGCGCCCAGAAGATCGAGTGCCAGATCTTCCGTTGTTTAGCGAAAAGGCTCTTGCCGGCAGCCCCGCGCTTCGGTGCTGGTGATTGCTCCTGCAAGACCCACCTTTTCTTGCCCCCGCGGAAGGTGACCTACAAAAAGCCGTTGAAGAAGTAATTATGGAAATATTTTAGCGGCGGAGTGCGGAGCGCTCATGGGCAAGGTCAAAAAAATTGTCCGGAAGAGCAGTGCTTGGTGGAAGCATGGCCGCCACAAAGGTTTGGCGGAGGCGGCGGCATATTTCAATCGTAAGTATTCAGTAAACCCGCTGGGGCATGGCGTTGTCCCCGCTCACTCCGATGCTCCGCGCCGACAGCACCGCGGCTCGCTTCGGACCGGACTAGCGGCGCTGCAAAGGCGGCATGATCCTGGTTTCCTTTTCACGATGTCTTTTTTTCGGGTGGTAAGTTGCTGTTTATTTGCTTAAAGTAAGGATAATATCTTCCCCCGCGGAGGCGACCGCCACCTTCCAGCCTTTGCTTTCGGCCAGGCGGGTAACGTTTTCTTTTGCGGCCGCCGTGCTGACCAGTACGCGTAAGGTGCCGGAGGACATCTTGTCCAGTTCCCGCCTGGTCATTAAAACAGGTTCCGGGCAAAGCAGCCCCCGGGCGTCAATTTCCTTCCCCATCCAGACTCACCCCTTGTGCCGATGGTTTT
>JBFMEJ010000329.1:0-2547 GCA_040753275.1 Bacillota bacterium | reverse complement strand
AGCTGCCAGGAAACCAGAAGCAGAAAGGCCAGGGAAATTAACCCCACCGCCAAATCAATCCCCGCCTGGACTCTGGGCGACAGCCGTTCGGTTAAAAAGGTGATGGCAATGTGGCCGTTGTGTACGGCGCAGTAAGCCACCGCCAGGCCAATCACCAGGGTGGTTAAAAAACCCACCCACTCGTAGGTGCCTTCGATCGGGCGCTTAAAAAGACGCAGGATGATATTCCCCACAACCAGAACCATGGTGGCCACCAGCGCCCATCCGGCGATCCTGTCCAGGATTTGACTGAGTTTCGTAACAAATCTTGCCATGAGTTCTTCGGCGCACCTCCTCCAGTCCGATCCGGCCCGATCAAACTTCAGCCTCAAGCAAACAGGAAGGGGCACAACGCCTGAGGCACAATTTTAAAGCACATCGGCGCTGTACCCCGAGCCCTGCTGCAGCGAAAGCCTGGGCTTAATCCGGCTTGCACTTATGCTCCTGTCCTTGCCGTATTTTGCCTACTTATATTCCTTATTGTATTTATCCGCCAACTCCTGAATCGTTTTCAGGACTTCTTCTCCCGGCAGACCCTTTTCTTTCATCCGCTTGACGTAATCTTCGCGGATAGGTTTTAACCGCTCAATCCACAGCGCCTTCTCCTGATCGGAAAGGGTCAGGAACTGCACGCCTTTCTCTTTGGCTAACTTGACTCCGGCGTCGTTAATGCTGTCCCAGAATCCCACGCCCTTCTCCTCGTAATATTTGGCGCAGGCATCTTCAATGGCCTTTTGCAGGTCCGGGGGCAGGGAGTTAAACTTATCTTTGTTCATGGTTACAAAGAACAGGGTGTTATAAAGGAAAGGCGTATCCGTGACATACTTGACAACCTCGGCGAACTTAAAGCCTTTTAATGTCTCCAGGGGGGCAATATTACCTTTTACTACCCCTCTGGAAAGGGCCTCGTAAGCTTCCGACTGGGGCATGGCAACGGCCGTGGCGCCCAGCAAGGGGAGCGTCTTGGCGGTTACCCCCGTCGCCCGGATCTCCATCCCCTTCAGGTCGGCCAGCTTTTGCACCGGCGTCTTCGTAAACAGGTGCCCGGGGCCGGTGGAGATGATCATCAGGTGTTTGGTGTCCTGCAACTCCTTCGGATTTAGTTTTTTCGCCCCCTCCCAGGCGACCCGGTCGGATACTTTCGAGTTATTGTAAGTGGTTCCCGGCAGTTCGAAGGCCTCCATCACCGGGAAGCGGCCGGCGGTGTAGGAGTAGCAGGAGATGCCGATGTCGGCCACTCCTTTCACCACGCCGTCGTAGATCTCCGCCGCCTTCAGGAGGGTTTCCCCGGGATAGCTGGTGACTTTGACCCGCCCGTTGGTAGCCTGTTCAATGGCCTTGGCCAGGCCGGGAACAAAAACCGTTTCGATCTGGTGGGTGCTGGGCCAGAAGTGGGCCAGTTTCAGCTCGATGGGCTTCGCTTCCGGTTTCGGCGCCTGCTGCTGGGGCGCCGGCTTAGACCCTCCGCAACCGGCAATGACGAGCGCAGTCACCAGCAGTAAAGCCAGCAGTACGGCAACCGCCGCTTTGCCCTTTTTCAACGTCCGCTTAGGCAGCAAAAAAATCTCCTCCTTACTTTAAATTTTCTGTCTGTTTGTTTGTCCCTGCCGGTAGCGCCTGCTTTCACCCCCCTGCCAGGCCTGACCTTTCCTCTTTAATGCAATCCTTACAGCCATTTCTATAAATAATTTCTAGTGTGCCGTTCGTTTTCCTTCCGGAAGCGAACGGCACACCAGATATTCCAAAAAACTTTCCCGTTTCCGGTGTTTTCTTTTTTTGCTTTTTTACTCTCCGGGTATAACGGCTACGTGGTCACGGTGGCGCTGCCGGCCTGCGCCCTGGGCGCCGTCCCCAGGATTTTATCCAGCTTTTCCTCCGGCAGCGGCCTGGAGAGCAGGCTTCCTACAATGTAGCAGAAGAAGCAGCCGACGACGATTAACCAGATGGCGGTACCCATCCCAATCAGGCTCTTCCCGACCATAAAGGAAAAGATTAAAGTAGCCGGCAGCCCGTAAACAATACAGGCGATGGCGCCTGCCTTCGTGGCCCGGCGCCACCACAGGCCGAGGGTGACCACCGGCAGGAACATCCCGCCCATCCCGGCGGCCGCCTGGCCCATCAGCAGGGCCAGCAGGGGCGGCGGGCTGAACAGGGTCCAGAAGAAGGGAATCAATGCCGCAGGAATCAGCAACAGGCGGGTTAAAACCAACAGGGTGCTTTTTTGAACGTTCGGCCACCAGGCGCCGATAATGTCGTTGGTGATGTTCGCGGCGATGATCATGATCATCCCCGAGAAAGTGCCCAGAGTGGCGGCAAAAACACCGGTAACGTAAAGCGTCGTCAGCGGTACTCCGCCGGAAACCATGGCGATGAAGGGAGCGGCCAGGTCTCCTTTCCAGGGCATGATTTTCAAAAGCTCCGGACCGAAGGTGGCCCGGGCCGCCAGACCGGTGGTGGCGTTCAGCATGATCGGAAAGCCGGCGATGAGAAACACCGGTATGACCAGCC
>JBFMEJ010000328.1:0-2549 GCA_040753275.1 Bacillota bacterium | reverse complement strand
CGTCAGTCCCCGGAAGGGGTTGCAGGTGCTCTTCGGCCAAAGCGGCGAGGGGGGTACGCCGGGGGTCGATTACGACCAGCTTTGCCCCTTTTCTCCTGCTTTCCCTTATCTTCACCCCGAGCGGGGGAGAGGAATTGTCCGGGTTGGAGCCCCAGACAATTATACAGGCCGCGTTTTCCGGATCGGCCACAAAAAACTGCCCCAGGGTCGTTATATACCCGAGCATCCTGCAGCGGTAACAGATGCTTTCCACGGAAAAGCAGTTGGGCGTTCCAAAAACATGGGCAAACCTCCTGATCAACCCTACGGTTAAGGTTCCCGAAAGAAGTATCGGCATCCCAATGGCAAAGGCCAGGCTCCTGGCGTCGCCAGTCTCCCGAATGCTTTCCAGCCGGTCGACAATGAGCTGCATTGCCTCTTGCCAGGAAATCTCCTTCCAGCCGGAACCCTGCCGGAGAAGGGGGGTGGTCAGCCGTTTTGGGGAAAAAACATATTCGGCAACCGCTCTTCCTTTTGGACACAGGAAACCCTTGTAAGGGTGTTCGCGCATCCCCCTGACCTTTGCCAGGCGCCCATTTTCCATCACCACTTCCATCCCGCAGGCCATGTGGCAGAGGCCACAGGCTGTTTTCACCGTCGCGTCGGTAACCACGGGGCGAAACAGTTCCATTATTTTTAAACCTCCCATCTCCCCATGAGTACTCGATTCAAGACTTCCTGGGCCGCTTCTGGCTGGGCCCGGGCGTTGTGGTGGTAGCGTTTCCGCCACGAAAAGCAAGGTGAAATAGGCATATTTTATTGGTTGAATGACACTGGGCCATCCCCAGTTCCTGTTTGGCGTTCGGGAAGAAAATCTTTACTTTCCAGCGGTTTTTGGTAGATTCCCACCATCTCTGCCGACACATCAAAACGTTACTCAGGAGAAGATACGCCCCTTTGTAAGTAGCCGTGGGTTCCTGGTCGGCCGAAAGAGATAACTCCCTTGTTTCAGGTGTGCTGTCTTCGGTTAATCGGAGGACTGCCATTACCGCTACCGGCCGGTAAATTTTTCTTTTGAAACCAGGCCCTTTTTCCCTGCGGCCAGAAGGGGGTAGTACTGCTTTAAAAACTGCCGGGCGTTCACCCGGATATGTCTTTAGAAGAGTTCTTTCGCCTGTTCTAAAGAAATAAAGAAGTAGTCAGGCAACGCCGCCATTATTTTTTCTGGACTGCTTTCTCCTCCTTTTACAATCGCAACTTTTAACCCTGCTTTCCTGGAGGCAGCAATATCGGAGAGGCTGTCCCCTATAAACAAGGCATTATCCTCTTTTATCTCCAGGGCTTTTAGACAGGTTTTAATTCCTTCGCCGCATGGTTTCATAAATTTCGTGTCGTTGCGGGTTACTACGTGATTAAAAAACGGGTTGAGGTTAAAACGGAAAAGTACTTCTTTTACAGCTTTTTTGCCAACATTAGTCACCAGGCCGGACTTTATCTTTTTTTCTTGCAAAAAGGACAGCAAATCCCGCGCCCCCTGTCTCAGAGACCATCTGGAAAGAGCGTCTTGGTCGTAGTGGTCGTAGATTACAGAAAGGCGTTCTGTTATTATCTGAAGATATTCTGGTGAAACAATCTTCACAGTTTTGTTCCAGATTTGGGCATAATTATCGCTGGAAAAGAGAAAAGGATCGAAACCAAATTCTTCAAGGACCTTTCGGAGTTCCTTTTCTGCGTCTGCTAATCTCCATTGGAAATCAACAAGGGTTCCTTCCAGATCAAAGATGACTGCATTAATCATTCTTCTTCCTCCCGCAATAAACTCGGAATAAACTTTAACCAGTTTAGACGAACCGGATCGAGCTTGCCCCGTTCCACCGCCGAAAGAGCTGGTGATCAAGATCAAATTGATCCAGTATTTTGCCTACCGTCTGGTTAATGATGTCGTCAATACTTTGGGGCAGGTGATAAAAAGCGGGCATGGGGGGAAGAATTACGGCTCCCAGTTCGGCCACGGCGGTTAACAATCTTAAGTGACCTGCGTGGAGAGGGGTTTCCCGGGGAACAACAACCAGTTTTCGCTTTTCCTTCAGCGTTACATCGGCGGCCCGGATCAGCAAATTGTCGTTATAGGAATTCGCCAACGCGGAAATGGTCTTGATGGAACAAGGAGCAATAACCATTCCGTCCGTCTTGAAGGAGCCGCTGGCGATGGCCGCCCCCAAATGACGGTTATCATAAACAAAATTCGCCAGGGCCTCCACCTGTTCCACTTGATAGTTCGTTTCTATTTCAATGGTTGACCGGGCGGAATCAGTTATGACCAGGTGGGTCTCAACGCCGGATTGGCGAAGAGCTTCCAGCAACCTTATCCCGTAAATAGCGCCCGAAGCCCCGGAGATGCCTAAAACAATCCGCATCCCGAAAAAACCTCCAAAATAAATTTTCTTTTCCTTGATCAGGATAAAGATGATCCGGAAAGAGTGTTTTTCCGCTCTTCCTTTATCTGGTTTTTCTAAACTTTAAATTATACCTCTGACATCTGATTTCGGTTTTAATACTACTATGCCATA
>JBFMEJ010000327.1:0-2572 GCA_040753275.1 Bacillota bacterium | reverse complement strand
GTACTGGTTCCACCGCTTCGATGTGCTGGTTATCCTGGCGCTGGCGGCAGTGGCGGCCGTTTACATCCATCGAAAAAGAAAGCAAGGCCGGTAGAGATCGGGTAGAAAGGCACAACCAGCAATATCCGCAATGAACAGATCCTTCCTTTCATAAAACTCCGGCTGGAGGCGGACAATAAGGTTGAAAGGAAGGTTTTTCGATGCGGAGAATATTGCTGGGTGCGGGACTATTCTTCATCGTCACGCTCTGCTTTTTATTGCCGGGCAATGCCCTGGCCGGACCCCCGGAAGTCACCGCGGACGCCGCCGTTTTAATGGACGCCGCCACCGGCCGGGTTTTTTATGCGAAAAACCCCCACCAGCGGCGCTCCCCCGCCAGCCTGACCAAAGTCATGACCGCCCTTTTGGCCTTGGAATACGGGAACCTGGACGACGTGGTTACCGTCAGCCCGCGGTCCGCTTCCATTTTCGAAGGCTCCATCATCGACCTGCACACGGGCGATAAAATTACCCTGCGCAATTTGCTGAAAGCGGCTCTGATCATGTCGGCCAACGACAGCACGGTGGCCATCGCCGAACACGTAGGGGGGTCGGAAGAAAATTTTCTGCAAATGATGAACACGAAGGCCGCTCTTTTGGGGGCATTGAATACGCGCTATGCCAATACCAACGGATACACCCACCCCAACCATTATTCCACGGCTTACGACCTGGCCCTGATCACCAGATACGCCTTAAACAACCCCCAGTTCAGGCAATTTGTCGGCACCAGGGACGACGTGGTGGAATGGTGGGGGCGGCCCAGAAAAGAAGTCATCCGCAATACCAACCGCTTGTTGCACGGAGGGTACCCGGGAGTTGACGGGGTGAAGACGGGTTCCACCGCCAGCGCCGGGAATTGCCTGATTGCCTCGGCCAGGCGGGGCGACCGGCGGCTGATTACTGTGGTATTGCACAGCCAGAACCGCTACGCGGACACCATTAGACTGCTCGACTACGGCTTCGGAGAAATCGAACAGGTTATCCTGTGCAAAAACGGGGAAGCCGTGCGGGACTGCCCCGTCCGGGAAGGAGTGCTTCCCGAAGTAACGGCTGCCGCCAAAGAAGATATCCCGGTGGACGTTCTTCGCGAGGAGATCCCACGGTTGAAAAGACAGGTTTGCCTGGCTGAGTCTGTGCCGGCTCCGGTGCAGGCCGGGCAAAAGCTGGGTGAGGCAGTTTTTTACCTGGGCGAAAACGAACTGGGCCGGGTTGATCTGGTGGCGGCCCGGACGGTGCCGCGCAAAGGATGGCTGACCAGGCTGCGGGAAAAAATTTTTTAGGCAGCCTGGCCCGCCCCCGATTATTTTGTTCAGGTTCTTTATACCCCTTGACATTTTGTCTCTTTTTAGAGATAATAAAGTTGTCGCGGGCGGGTAGTTCAGTGGGAGAACGCTTGCTTGACACGCAAGAGGTCGTTGGTTCAATTCCAATCCCGCCCACCAGGAAAATCAAGGGTTTCGGGGTTCGAGAGGTGTGGTCAAAACAGGGGTTTACGACAATCTTACGACAGTGGGAAATAAGTATACCACCAGCCGCTGACTGGTGGTATACTTTTTAGTCCCTTCGGGGGCAATCATGAAACATTTACCTGCACTTCAGCAACTTCACTTTCGGGAATTGGCTCACCAATAATTTTTAACGCTTCAATAAAGCCTTCTATGGCCTCTTGTGCCCTCGCTAACGCTTCTTCTCTGGTGTCGCCCTGGGTGGCGCAACCAGGAAGGGCAGGGACGGTAACGGTAAAACCCCCGTCTTTGTTTTTATCCAGGATAACTTTAAACTTGCGCTGCATGGATAATCCTCCTAAAGTATAATATCTTGACTGCTCTAACTTCCTATGCGGAAGTTTCTTTTTTCTTGTATAACCTGTTTAGCCTGGCCGCCGCCCGCTTCTTCAGTTTTTCGATGACGGTGGTATAAATGTCCGCCGTTACATTTAACCTTGTATGTCTTAAATTTTCCTGGACAACCTTTAAGTCCTCGCCTTGCTCTAAGAGGATGGTGGCGGAGGTATGGCGGAGATTGTGAAAGCTGACTTCCGGGATTCCCGCTTTTCTCAACAGGCGAGCGTAGCGTTTGGTAAAGTTCCTGGGGTCTAACTGCCGGCCATCCTCGCTGCAGAAAACCAAACCATTGTCCTGGTATTTCCCCTGGAAAAAGCCCTTCTCTTCCTGCTGTCTGATCTGGTGTTTGACCAATTCCCAAACTAATGTCCTCCGGGATGGGCACGCTAGCCCTGCTCTTCTCCGTCTTTGGAGGTTGATATTCCAACTTCGTTTTTCGAGGGCCGTTCTCGTCCCGGATGCGGGCCACCGTCCGGTTGACAAAAATCCTTCCATTCTCCAGGTCTACGTCCTGCCAGCGTGGGGCTAAAAGTTCGCCGCGCCGTAAGCCCGTTCCCAATTCCAACAGGAAGGCTGCATATAGCCGGTCTTTTTCGGCCACCTCCAAAAACTTTTGCGCCTGCTCTAAGGTAAGCGGTTGAATCTCCTTGTATTTTAGCGGGGGCAGCTCCGTTGCCTCGTTCACA
>JBFMEJ010000326.1:0-2590 GCA_040753275.1 Bacillota bacterium | reverse complement strand
TGGTGAAGAACTTTCAGGAGCTGAAAAAAACGTGGGAAAGGGCGCAGGCCCAGGGGATCCAGCTGCCGGAAACGCAGTTGCAAAAACTTCAGGAAGCGGAAGAGCTAATGCAGCTCAACCCCGCGGTGAGAAGCTTTACCCGGGCGCACGAGCGCTTTGCCGAAGTTTTGCAGGAAGTCAACCAAAAAATCTGGGACGGTATAAGAGGGTTTAGCTGCGGCGAGGGCGGATGCAGCTGCAGCGAGACGGACTGCAGCGGGTGCGGTTAGGTTAGGTGAACTGCCGGGCGTTTCGCCCGGCCTTGTTTTTTCCGCGCTTCCGGCTTCCTTCAGCTGCCGGATTTTGTGGCGAGAACCGGAAATGCTGCATTCTGCACGTCCCGGACAATCGTTACGTAGGCCCAGCCGTTCTTTTCTTTTACTCTCAAACCGGCCGCATTTCTCAGGCGGGTGTTTTTCGCCACCGGCAGGGCGAAGGTCATTTCTTTCAGGGAATCCGGGGACCAAGCGGTAATGTAATAACCCCGGGGGGTTTTCCGGACGGAGAAGCGGACCTTTTGGTGCCGGGTGAGAAAAGCGGCAAAATCGTTCATCGTGCGGACCGTTAAATTCCCCTCTTCGACTTGCTTAAGCAAATAGCTTTGAATTGACTTCCACATTTCCGGGTGCCGGGCAATGGAAACGGGGTGAAAGTAAAGGAGGCGGATTTCCCGCTTCTCGGCCAGAAAATCCAGCAGCTGCCGGATATCCTCCGCGATCTGTCCGGGTTTGCGCCCGCCGGCCAGCATGTTTTCAAAAGCCGTCCCGTAAGTGGTGCCGGTATAGCCGAAAACCCAGAAACGTTTTTCCGGCTGTCCGTTAAACCAGGCGTGCGTGGGCGGGGAGTTGAAGGCCACCGGCACCGAGGCCGCCTTCGTCCCCAGGGCAGCCAGATAATCATTTACCTTCGGATCGTGGGCGCCGCCGGGAGCAGCGTAATCGGTGACCGGCTGCCCGGTAACCTCGGCCAGGGCCTGGTAATTCCGGTCGAGGTACGCTTTCTTTTCTTCGTCGGCCAGTTCCCTGTAATGGTAGGCCCAGTAATTATGGCACCAGCCCCCGTGGGCGCCGATGCTGCCGTACTGCCCAAGCGCCTCCACGTAACGCCGTCCTTTTTTCGGGTTCAAAACGTCCACGCCCCGTTTGTCGCCGGGCCGGTCGTTGTCCGGGCCGGCCGTTACGTAAAAGGAAAAGGGGAGGTCCGGGGACAGCAGCCGCCAGGCCAGAATCCGGTCCAGATCGCGAAAATAGGCCCCGGAACAAAAGTGGATGGCCACGACCAGCCCGGCCGTGCCGCCCGGGGAAGCCACCAGGCGCGGCAGGCCCGCCAGTTCCAGAAGGAAGTATTTCAGGAGCGCGCGCAGGACAAAGTCCACGTTTTCCCTGGTTTTCAACAGGCCGGGGGCGCCGTCCACATACAGGACCGCGCCGCCGCCGGGGTATTTTTTCAGCAGTACGGAACCATCTTCCGGGCGGTCTTCCCGGCCGGTATACGCTAAAATCCCGGCCGTAACGTGAGCGAGGGGAAAGTGGCTGACCTGTACCGGCGGGTTTTCAAAAACTTTCAGCGCGTCATGGTCAAAAAGGCCGGGGTCGAAATGCTTGCGCAGGGGGGAATGTTCGGGGATCAAGAGAACGCCTTGCTGCGGGCTGTCTCCGGCAACCGTTTTTTCCCCCGGCGGGCCGGGCAACCTGGACTGTAAGCCCACCAGGGAAGAAAGCAAACTGTTTTCCCGTTCTTTTTCGCCAACCGTGCCCGCGTCGGCACCAAGATAAACTTTCCCGCCGGACCTGGTGACGTACTCTTCCAGCAGCCTGGCTACCGGGAGGGTTATTTCCCGGTTTACGTTTTCCGGGAGGATAATTGCCGCGTAAACCTCTTTTAAGGTTTTTGCGTTATACCGCAACAGCGACCGGGCGGGAATCACCTCAAAAGGAAATCCTTCCTCGGTCAAAACCTGCCGGTAGGCGGCCAGGGCTTCCGGATCCGGTCCGCCCTCGTTAAAAACCAGCGCCGCCTTGATCTCAACATTCAAGGGAAAATCAGGAGGGGGCGCCAAAACCGGCTGAACGGCAGCCATTTCAGACTGCGCCGGCGGAAGTTCACTTTCCGACCATTTAACGAAGAAAAAAAGGAGAACCAGGAAAACAAGTCCAACCACCAAAAAGAGTGACTTTTTCCCTTTCTTTCCTTTCACCCGCCACCACCACAGAAAATATTATGCCATTTATTTGCCGGGATGACAACGGCCTGATTAAAGATTAGGCACAAAGTTTAACAGGCACAAAGGCACAAAGTTAATATTCCCGGTACATTTCTCTTTGTACCCTTGTGCCTTGTGCTTTAGTGCTTTAATACTTTAATGCCTTAGTGTCTTTATTTATTGGCGGCGGTTGTCCGGGGTTTTTCCCGGCGAATAATTTCCGTAATGCGGTTGCGCTCGTCCACCAGTACTACGGTGGGCTGAAAAACACCGGCTTCTTCGGGCGTCAGCAGGGCGTAGGCAATAATGATCACCACGTCGCCCGGCTGCACCAGGCGGGCCGCGGCA
>JBFMEJ010000325.1:0-2603 GCA_040753275.1 Bacillota bacterium | reverse complement strand
AATTGAAGAAACCCCAGCACTTCATTTGGCTGGAAATTGCCGGCGATAAACTTTTTTTCCCTTTCGGAACGGATTTTATTGCCTACGATCCGGGTTTTTTTAATGCCCAGATCGGCCGACATTTGCTTGACGTGGCGGGCGGTGTTTACGCTGTTCCGGCTGGGCTCCACCACCACCAGCATCAAATCCACCCCTTTGGCGGTGCCGCGGGAGAGGTGTTCGATGCCCGCCCCCATATCCATCACGACCACCTCATCCTGGTCCAAAAGCAGGGCGGAAACCAGGGCGTGCAGGAAGGTATTTTCCCGGCAGTAACATTCGGAGCCGCCCTTTTTTACTTCCCCCATGCGCAGGAAGCGGATGTTCCCCAGGTGGTAGGAGTAGTCCTCCAGAACGTCATCCACCTTGGGATTAAGCACGTAAAAAGCCCCGCTGCCGCTTCTGGCGCGGATTAATTCCCGCATTTCGACAACCGGCTTGATCTGCCGGGCCGCCTCTTCGGGAATACCCAGGGCGGCGGCCAGGCAGGCGTCGGGGTCACCGTCGATGGCGTAAACCAGCCGGTGGGTGCGGGCAAAAGATTTCACCAGCGCAGCGGCAATGGTTGTTTTGCCTACCCCGCCCTTGCCGGAAATGGCCAGTTTCATTTCCTCACCTCTAAGTTTTTTTCGCCATTTTAGCAAAAATTCCTGCTTAGAAATTGAAAAGCTTTTAGATCCATTTTCGACAAACGAAAGAAAAATCCTCCCCTTTGAAATTAAGAAAAGAATTTTTTTGAACATAAGAAAAATAATCGGCAATGCCGATTAATCAAAAGCGCTCCGGTCTTACCCCTCCTGCTGCGGCGGCGGTTCCCCGGCCGGTGCAGCCTGTCCCAGCCGGGCCTCTAAACGGCTGATTCTTTCCTCCAGAGCCCGGTATTCCTGCTTGGTAACAAAACCTATCTCCTCGCGGAACCTGTTGATTTCACTTCTAATGGTCTGGGCCAAGGCCGCTCTTTCCTGTTCTCCTTTTTCCAGCAGGTCGTGAAATACGCCCTTAGCTTCCTCGGCGCTGACCTGCCCCTTTTCAACCAGCTCTTTGACGATCTGTTCCGCCTTTTCCCGGGTCAGGGAAAACACGCCGATCCCGGCCAACGCCAGTTTCCTCAGGGCATCCTTCATGGAAAAACCCCCTTTCCCTTGCAATCTGTAATAAGTATAGCATAACCTGATGATTATTCTATCATGCTTTTCCCGAAAAGGGAATTGGGATTGGCGAAAAGAGTACGCAAGTTACCATGAGCAACCCCTCGGGAAACAGGGGTCAGGGGTTAGGGGTCAGGGATTAGGGATAGATACTCTTGTTTGGACAAAACTAGTTTCTTCATTATTGTGGAGAAGATACAAGTCATCATGAGCAACTCCTTTAAATTTTATCTCTTTAAACGTATATTAATGTTGGGGTTTTGTGCATAATATTAATACTCCGCTTTGGTGAGTTCTATCTCTCCCCGTCCAGCGACGAGCTGGACTCTTTTTTTTACCCCTTATTCGGCCTTTTTTTTGAGCACATGCCCCCTTTTTTGAGCCTTGACCGGTAGCTTAATTTGCGTTATGCTATCTACGAAAAAACTAATTTTTTAACTGATGTTCATAACCAGATCTAGAAAAGCCCTGTCCTTACAGGTTTTACCCGAAAGATAAAATCCCTGAAAATTTCCCTCAATGCAAACACTGCTCCGGTATATTTTTAAAAGTAGAGAAAGAAACGAGCAGAAAAATCAAAAAGATTGGGGAGAGATAGAAATGAGTTTAATGGAGAAAGGGAACGAAGGGGAACTGATCAATGAAGAGATTAAAGAAAAAACCCGGGAAATTCTCCGGTACTGCAATAACGGCCGTTCCAGCCTGATCCCCGTTTTACAGCAGATCCAGGAAAGCCTGGGCTACGTTCCGGAAACAGCCATGGCAGAAGTGGCCAGGCGGCTGAATGTTCCCGAGGTAGACGTTTTTGGCATTGTCACTTTTTACAACCAGTTCCGCCTGCACCCCCCCGGTAAGCACCAGGTCAAGGTCTGCATGGGCACCGCCTGCCACATGAAGGGCGGCAATATTATCCTGGACTGCTGGGAAAGGAGGCTCGGCATCGGGGTGGGCGAAACCACCGCCGACCGGGAATTCAGCCTGGAGCGGGTGGCCTGCGTGGGCTGCTGCACCATGGCGCCGGTAACCCTGATCAATGACGTGGTTCACCCGAAAATGACCCCCACCCGGGTCGACGGCCTCCTGCACGCTCACCAAGTGGAAAAACAAAAAGAAGAGAGGACAACCTCGTGAAGGCGGCCGGAAAAGACAAAAACGAGATTGCCTTAAATTACCGCAAACTCCACCAGGAAGCCCGGGTCAGCTGGCAGACCCTCCGGCAAAAACCTCTCGTGCTGGTGGGAACAGCCACCTGCGGGCGAGCCGCCGGCGCCCTGCAAACGCTGCGTGCCTTTCAAAACGAAATCGCCCGCCGGAACCTGGACGCCCGGGCCGTGGAAGTGGGCTGCCTGGGGCATTGCTACGCCGAACCGCTGGCCGTTATTTACAAAGAACCTTTCCCGCCCATCGTGTACGGTT
>JBFMEJ010000324.1:0-2614 GCA_040753275.1 Bacillota bacterium | reverse complement strand
GCTCCAGATAAGCGTACCCTCCCTTACTAGTACCGCGACACAAAAGTTCTTGCACACTTTTTACAGAAGAGTGGAATTATACCTTCCAAAGAGGCATTTACCTGCAGTTTCCATTTCCTCCAGGCCGCATAAATACTGCATTTAACCTTCACTTACTTTAACGGAAAGATGCGCCTTGTCATTGGCATGGAAGAGGCCGCGGGTTCGATTCCCGCCAGCTCCACCACCGGCTAAATAGCCCCCCATCCTGTAGGCAGGGTGGGGGGTTTCTTCATTCTTGTTTTCAAAAATATTTTGTGGTACAATGCGACAGGGATTGCGCAGATAGCGTGAGAATACAAAAATAATGGCACAGGCAATCCATTTGTCTGAAAAGCATGTTATAAGTCGGGAGGAGAACCTGGTGAGCTTAAAGGAGCGGTACGATTTTCGCGAAATCGAGAAGAAATGGCGGCAGCGCTGGGCCGAACAGGAGCTCTACGCCGTCGAGGATTTCAGCGCGCGGCCGAAATTTTACTGCCTGGAAATGTTTCCTTACCCCTCGGGTAAGTTGCATATGGGCCACATCCGCAATTACTCCATCGGCGATGTGCTGGCGCGTTTTAAAACCATGCAGGGGTACAACGTCCTGCACCCCATGGGCTGGGACGCCTTCGGCCTGCCGGCGGAAAACGCGGCCATTAAGCACGGGAACATCCACCCGGCGGACTGGACCATGGACAACATCCGGACCATGCGCGAGCAGCTCAAGCAGCTGGGGGTCAGCTACGACTGGCGCCGGGAAATCGCCACCTGCCACCCCGGCTATTACAAATGGACCCAGTGGCTTTTCCTGCAGCTGTACCACCGCGACCTGGCCTACAAAAAGAAGGCGGCCGTCAACTGGTGCCCTTCCTGCGCCACCGTACTGGCCAACGAGCAGGTCATCGGCACCGGAGTCTGCGAGCGCTGCAAAACGGAAGTGGAGAAGCGCGAACTGGAGCAGTGGTTCTTTAAGATTACGGATTACGCCCAGCGTTTGCTGGACGACCTGCAGCTGCTCACCGGCTGGCCGGAGAAGGTCAAAATCATGCAGGAAAACTGGATCGGGCGCAGTGAGGGGGCGGAAATCAAATTTCCGGTCGCCGGGATGGACGAGGAGATCACCGTTTTTACCACCCGGCCGGACACCGTTTTCGGCGTCACTTACATGGTGCTGGCTCCCGAGCACCCGCTGGTGGAAAAGCTGATTGCCGGCCGGGCGCAGGCGCAGGCGGTGCGCTCCTTCGTCCGGGAAGTCAGCCGCTTAAGCGAAATTAACCGCACGGCGGCGGACGCGGAGAAAACCGGCCTGTTTACCGGGGCCTCCTGCCTTAACCCCTTAACCGGCGAGCAGGTACCGATCCTGGTGGCCAACTACGTCCTGCTGGAGTACGGCACCGGCGCCGTGATGGGCGTGCCGGCCCACGACCAGCGCGACTTCGAGTTCGCCCGCAAGTACAACCTGCCCATTCGAGTGGTTATTCAGCCGCCGGGGGAGGAATTGGACCCCGCAACGATGACGGAAGCCTACGTGGGCGAGGGGATCATGGTCAATTCCGGCATTTTCAACGGCCTGCCCAACCAGGAGGGCATCCGGGCGGTGATTAAATACCTGGAGGAAAAAGGCCTGGGGCGCGGGCGGGTCAATTACCGGCTGCGGGACTGGCTGATTTCCCGCCAGCGCTACTGGGGGGCGCCCATCCCCATCGTGTATTGCGACCGTTGCGGGATCGTGCCCGTGCCGGAAAAAGATCTGCCGGTGATGCTCCCGTACGACGTCGCCTTTAAGCCGACTGGGCAGTCCCCCCTGGCCGACTGCCCGGAATTTCTCCATACCGACTGCCCGGCCTGCGGCGGGCCCGCCCGGCGGGAGACGGACACCATGGATACCTTCATGTGTTCGTCCTGGTATTATTACCGTTACACCAGCCCGCGGATCGAGACGGCGGCCTGGGACAAGGCGAAGGTGGACCACTGGCTGCCGGTGGACCAGTACATCGGCGGAGTGGAGCACGCCATCCTGCACTTGCTGTACTCGCGCTTCTTTACGAAAGTGCTTTATGATCTGGGCCTGGTCAGCAACGTAGAGCCCTTTACCAACCTGCTCACCCAGGGGATGGTTTTAAAGGACGGGGCCAAGATGTCCAAGTCGAAGGGGAACATCGTCAGCCCGGAGGAAATTATCGAAACCTACGGCGCCGACACGGCGCGCCTGTTTATCCTGTTTGCCGCCCCGCCGGAGCGGGATCTGGAGTGGAGCGACCAGGGGGTGGAAGGCTGCTCCCGCTTTTTAAACCGGGTGTGGCGGCTGGTGGCGCCGCTGGCGGAAGAGCTCCCGGCGGCCCCGGAGAAACCGGCGGGGGAATTAACCGGCGTGAACAGGGAAATGCGCCGCCTGACCCACCAGACCATCAAGAAAGTGACCGAGGATATCGCCGTCCGGTTTAATTTCAACACCGCCGTCAGCGCCATTATGGAGCTGGTCAACGGGCTGTACCAGTACCGGGAAGTCCCGGCCGCCGACCGCGATCCGGCCGTTCTGCGGGAGGCCGTGGAGAGCCTCTTGCTTTTGCTGGCGCCCTTTGCCCCCTTT
>JBFMEJ010000323.1:0-2628 GCA_040753275.1 Bacillota bacterium | reverse complement strand
TTTTATTATCCACGATCCGGGCCAGTTCGCTTTTCGTAACGAGCGAAAACGACATTTCCTTCACCACTTGCAAATATTATACCACATAAGGACTTTTTAGCCCAGAATTATATAATTTTATTTATATTAATATTCTTGCATTAAGTAGAAATCTCCTCTCGTTAGACCTTGTTTAATCGGGAAATAAATTTTTTTAAATACAGCCTATTCGCCAGTCAACCGGCTTATGTCCCGGTGGCGGACGGTGACCGTATAATTTCTGGCGGACAGGTACTTTTCCAGCTGGTTGGCAATGACAATGGAACGGTGCTGCCCGCCCGTACAACCAATCGCAATGGTTAATGTAGACTTTCCTTCGTGAAAATATTCGGGGATCAGGAACTCGACAAAGTTAAAAAATTTCTTCATAAACTCGTTAGTTACCGGAGAAGAAAGGACGAACTCTTCCACTTTCGCATCAACGCCGGTAAGACACCTTAAAGAAGGATCGTAATGGGGGTTGGGCAGAAAACGCACATCGAAAACGAGGTCGCTGTCCAGGGGAATCCCGTATTTATACCCGAAGGACACAATGTTGATCCGCAGGCCGGTGGAAGAAGTATGCAACCCAAAAAGGTTTTTCAGCTGTTCTTTGAGCTGATGGGTCGTTAAATGCGAGGTGTCGATGATTTTATCGGCCCGGCCGCGCAGTTCCTGCATCCGGGACCGCTCTTCCTGGATGCTGTTTAAAATTTCCCCGTGCACGCTTAAAGGGTGGCTGCGCCGGGATTCTTTGAAACGGCGCACGAGGGTTTCGTCCGAAGCTTCCAAAAAAAGGATTTCGTAATGAGTGCTGCTTTTATCGAGATCATTTAATACTTCAAATAAAGCATCAAAAAATTCCCCGCCGCGAATATCCACCACCAGCGCCACCCGCTCGATGGGGCGCGAAGACCGGGCGCAGAGTTCGGTAAACTTTGGAATCAACGTCGGGGGCAAATTGTCGATGCAAAAAAATCCTAGATCTTCTAAATGCCGCAGGGCCTGGGTCCTTCCCGCCCCGGAAAGGCCGGTTACGATAACCAGTCTGGGTAAGACCACGTGGAAAACCCCCTCTTGGATTAGGGATTAGGGATTAGTTTGCCGTTGTTTAAAAAGATGTTCGGCGGCACTATTTCCAGCACGTCCTCCACGTACGCCCGGAGGACCTCGGCTACCCCCCACGCCTGGGCAATGCACCCGCGGGGGATCACCGGTTCGTTGCCGTCGAAAATTTCCGAGATAAAGCCGATCCCGTGATTGGCCAGGTGCGTCCGGAAAGGGGCAATAAACCGGGAAGCCTGGATTCTGCTTTCCTGAGAATAATTATACACCCGGCGGAAAGCGGTGATAAAGGGGCCAATCAGCCAGCTCCAGACAGTTCCCTGGTGGTAAGCCCGGTCTCGCTCCAGGCGGTCGCCGGTATATACTCCGCGATAATCGGAATGGTCCGGAGCCAGGCTGCGCAAACCGAAAGTTGCGTAAAGATCCTGCCACAGCCGGCGGATGATTTTTTTCCCCTGGGCGGCGTTCAACATGCTGTAGGGCAGGCTTAAAGCAAGCACCTGGTTGGGCCGCAAAGCGGGATCTTTTCCTTCTTCTCCCACCACGTCATATAAATAGTTTCCTTCCGCGAACCAGAATTCTTTTAAAAAGCTCCGCTTGACTTTTTCGATCAGTTCCGCGCAGGCAAAAGGCTCGTGAAAACGCAAGGAAAGCTGCCTGAAAATACACAGGGCGTTATACCACAAGGCGTTTATTTCCACCGGCTTGCCGTGCCGCGGGGTAACCACGAAACCGTCTACCTTGGCGTCCATCCAGGTTAGCTGCACTTGCGGCGCCCCCGCCCGGATTAATCCGTCCTCATCCATCCCGATGTTAAAATATGTGCCTTTTTGATACGCAGCGATGATTTCCTTTAAGACGGGGTATAGATCGCGAACAAAGCTTTCGTCGTTGGTGTACTGTAAATATTTATAGACGGCCTGAAAAAACCACAGCGAGGCGTCAACCGTATTGTACAGCGGTTCTTGCCCGGGGTCGGGAAACATATTGGGAATCAGGCCGTTTCTGCAGTATTTAGCGAAGGTAGAAAGGATTTCCCGGGCATCCTCGAAGCGTCTGGTAACCAGAGTCAGCCCGGGCAGGGCGATCATGGCGTCCCTCCCCCAGTCGTTAAACCAGTGGTAGCCGGCAATTACGCTTTTGGCGCCGGTGGATTGCCGCCGGACGATAAAGGCGTCGGCGGCCCGGACGAGGCGGCGGGCAAATTCATCCTTGAATCCGGCCCGGTCGATAACTCCCCGCATCCTTTTGGTCTCCAGTTCCAGCAGCGCCTGTCCGTCTATGGTGTACATTTCTTCTGTCGTGGCGATAAAGGTGATGGTTTTATTTTCCCCGGGGGCCAGTGAAACGGTAAAATCCCCGGGCATGTAGTGATCTTCTTCAGCGTCCAGCCCCCTTTCCCGTTCCCGCAAATAAAACATCCCGTAGAACCAGTCCGCTTTTTGCTTGTATTTTCCGTCGCTGCAGGCCAGATTTAGGGCCGGAACACCGCGGTCCGCCAGGATGGCAACACCGTGCGCCGCCTCCCGCTGGCTGAAGGCCACC